>JAQCAO010000033.1 GCA_027731885.1 Actinomycetota bacterium
AGGGCTTTTAGAAGAGCGCCCTCCGGATCAATTTCTTCTCTGCAGTAGGCAGAGCCATGCAGCATTAAATAGATTCCATCTACATCTGCGGGGGTGCGACTTACTATTTCATTCTTTATAAATTCAAAGGCATCCAGGGCTACAGGTGGGGCAGGGGTGGCGGCAATTAGCGCAGTTGGCACCAAGGTGAGCGGCAGAGGCGCTAAAACATCCCATGCCCCCGCCAATTCACTACTTGTCCCGGCCGAATTTCTGGAAATCTCATCACCCAGGGCGAAATTTTCGGATCGTAACTGTTCAAGGGAGGTCGAATTGGGGGCAAAGCTGTTGCACTCAATCGAGAAACCACCGATCGCTATTATTGGCCTATCTCGTGCTATCCGAGCCATCCCAACCATCCCAACCATCCCAACCATCCCAGCCATCCCAGCAATTGCGACTCACCCTTCCGCTTTTCTCTGGTAATCCCTTGACCAACTCATTTAATTACGTTTATATTGCGTTCTGGAAATGTTTCCAGGTTATTAATCTAACAGAAATGGAGGCGACCTATGCGGTCTCGCCACTATAGCAAGAAAAAGGCGGCTGTAATTGTTGCAATTGCAGCTTTATTGGTACCTGTCACTTCAACTGCAGTAGCAAAAAAGTCTCCTAAGGCACTTCCATCACCTGAATTCGTGAAATTCGAAAAAGTGAAAAAAGGTAGCGGCAAGGGACTTAGATTGGGATACATCTCATTAGGTGACTCAGTTCCTTTCGTGAAATTAGTAAGTGATTCAATCAAGCGTGAAGCAAAGCGATCTGGCGCAAAGCTAGAATTCTGTGATTCACAGATCGATGCAGCAAAGGCACTTGCATGTACACAGCTCTTCAAGGTGAAGAAAGTTCAGGCTTACTTGAACTTCAACTATGATGCAGCTGCAGGTCCTGCAATTTACAACGCAGGTCCACAAGTTCCTGTGATTGCAATCGATATCAACCAGACTCCAAAGCAAGTTGCATTCATGGGAGCTAACAACAACCGTGCAGGCGTTGTCGCTGGCCGTGGTGTTGGAGAACTTATCAAAAAGAAGTTCGACTGCAAGTACGATGCTATTGTACTTATGGAATCACCTGGTGTGGGTGCAGTTAACGAAGCGCGCATCGGTGGTAACAAGCAAGGGTTTGCAGAAATCTGCGGAGCTTTGGATCTGAAGAAAGTTAAATCAATTGACTCTTCATTCCTAGAAGAAGCACAATCTTCATTTAAAGATGCTCTAACAACACTTCCAAATTCGAAGACAATCGTTGTTCTAGCAATGAATGATGACAGCTGCCTCGGAGCACTTGCTGCTGCAAAGCAGGTTGGTCGCCAAGGTGATATCTACTTGGGCTGCCACGGTGCTGACCCAACTTCTTGGTGTGAAATCAAGAACAATCCAAACTGGGCCGGAGATGTTGCTTACTTCCCAGAGCGTTACGGCGAAGTTGGTATCCCATACTTGATCAAAGCAGCTCGCTACAAGAGAATTCCTGCCAAGTTGCAAGTTAATCACGTTTGGATCAATAAAGACAACATAAACAAGTACTATCCAAAGGCTAAGTGCTAAGAAATGAAAAATCCTGACAAAGATGTAAATGTAATTTCTGCGTCAGGGATTCGTAAGTCCTTTGGCGGGGTAGAGGTCCTCCACGGAGTAGACCTCTCCCTCGCCCAAGGCGAAGTCCTTGCACTATTGGGAGAAAATGGTGCAGGCAAATCCACGTTGGTAAAGATTATTGCCGGCGATTACTCTCCTGATCAAGGAAGAATTACTGTTGGCGGAACTGAATTTTCTAGCCTTGATCCGATTAAGGCGCGCGAATTAGGCGTCCGGATGATTTTTCAAGAGTTAAATGATGCACCAACCCTGTCGGTCGCAGAGAATATTTCTTTAGGAAGTTGGGGCGCAACCAACGGCATAGTCTCGTGGAAGAAAATTAACGAGAGAGCAGAAAAAGCCTTAGCAATGCTCGGTGTGAACCTTGACCTTAAGAGAAAAGTCGCCCAACTGCGCATTGGTGAGAGACAGATAATCGAGATCGCCAGAGCGGTATCAGAAAATGCGAAAGTTTTGATCTTTGATGAGCCAACAGCGGCGCTCTCATCAGCCGAGACTGAAAGACTTTTCTCGGTTATTGAAAACCTGCGCACAAAGAACGTGGGAATGATTTATATAACCCACCGCCTAGATGAAGTTGCGCGAGTGGCAGATAGGGTAGAAGTACTGCGCGATGGGTCTATGGCTCTGCTCGCCGATGCCAAGAAGGCCACCCGTGGTGAATTGGTGTCAGCGATGATTGGTCGCGATGCTTCTGATATCTCGCATCCAACGGACCGTCCGACTCCGGGCGCCAAGATTTTGAGCGCCAAAAGTATTGGACTCGATCGAGCATTTAGCGGAATTGATTTCGATATCCGCGAAGGTGAAGTTGTCGCCCTATACGGCAAAGTCGGCTCTGGTACCGCAGAGGTCGCTGAAACAATTTTCGGCCTCCACCCAGACCACATCGGAAAGATTGAACTTTACGGAGAAGCTTTCGTACCCAAGAATCCAAATAACGCAATTGATAAATTGATTGGGTTCTTGCCGGCAGACCGACAGCGCCTGGGCGCTTTCATGGTTCGACCAGTAGCCGAAAACCTAGGAGTTCCATCCTGGCCACGTTACTCCAAGGGTGGAGTGATCACAGTCGGACCAGAAGAGAAGGCATATTTAAACTGGACCGGCAAACTCAAGATTAAATCGCGCAATGATCCCAAGCAGAAGATAGCAACTCTCTCTGGAGGAAATCAGCAGAAAGTTCTGCTTGCGAGATGGTTTGAGGGCAGCAGCAAGTTACTTGTCCTAATTGAGCCAACCCGCGGAGTTGATGTCGGCGCACGCAGAGATATTTACGAAACTTTAAGGAAGAGTGCGAAGGAACAAAATATAGGCGTCCTGATTACGACTTCAGATCATGAAGAAGTAGTTCAAGTAGCTGACCGAGCAATAGTGATGGCTAAGGGCCACACAATTGCTGAATTCAAGGGCAACGAGATTTCCGTAGAGTCTTTAATCTCTGCGGCAAGCTAACGAGAGGCGATACCGAAAATGGCAAGTGAAGCAATAAAAGATAGTGATGCAATGACCAAGAAGAAAGGTCGAAGCATCCCGGAACTCTTCGCACTTACAGTATTCCTCATCATTCTGATCATATTCTTTAGTTTTGCCTCCGAGTACTTTCTCGATGTCGAAAATGCGATCAACATTGTTACTGCCCTTTCCGTTGCCGGAATCATCGCAGTGCCAGGGACAATGTTACTTATTGCGGGTCAAGTAGATCTTTCTATCGGCTCTGCTGCTGCATTCACTGGAACAATGGTTGGCGTTTACTCGTTGAAAGATTCACTCGGACTTGGTATTGCAGCGGCAATTGCAGCAGGTATTATCATTGGGCTAGTCAATGGATTCTTGATTACAAAGCTCCAGGTTAATTCATTGATCACAACTCTCGGAACGCTAGCAATTCTGCGTGGGCTCACCTACATTGTGGGCGGCGGTCAAACCATTATGGTCAGTGACTTTGAGTTCCTAGGTTTGAATCGACCATTCCTAAACCTTCCGACCTCTGTGGTCATCTTCATCTGTATCGCCGTTGCAGGTGCCTTAGTAATGAAATACACGACCTTTGGTCGTAGCCTCTATGTGATCGGTGCCAATCCAGCGGCTTCGCGCCTCGTTGGAGTTCGCAACTCACGGGTATTGATGATCTGCTTCATACTCTCCGGATTAAGCTGCGCCGCTGGTGGATTAATTCTCACCTCTCAACTCTCTGCCGCTGCTCCGATGGCTGCGACCGGGCTAGAGCTATCTGTAATTACAGCAATTGTTCTAGGCGGCGCCAGCCTAAATGGCGGTCGCGGAACAATTTCAGGAACGATCCTCGGCCTACTAATTATCGCTATTTTAAATAATGGGCTCGTTCTCTTAAATGTCGATACTTTTTGGCAAGATGTAGCCCGCGGAACCTTGTTGATTGTTGCAGTTACCTTCGATCAAGTAAGAGAACGTTGGGCTGTAAACCAAAAGTAGTCCTTCATCACTTCTCCTTAATTCTCCAATAGCTTCAAGAATAGGATTTGATCATGGCGGGTATTACTGGATTTTTTCACGCAGGAATCACCGTGAAAGATATGGAGACATCTCTCGCCTTTTATCGAGATGGCTTAGGTCTTCCGATTAAATTCGACCGAATCCTAGATGGTCCATATCTCAATGTTGTGCTTGGCCTGACTCATAAAAGGATAAGAGCGGCCTACCTTGATATCCCAGGTGGTGGATACGTTGAATTACTTGAGTATCAAGAGATCGAGAGATTTGATGCCTCTTCTCGCCCGTGCGACTACGGCGCTGGCCATCTCTGCTTTTATGTCGAAGGAATCGATGAGATAGCAGAGCGTATGTTTGCTAAAGGCTATAAGGCTAGAAGCGAGAGTTGCGTTGACATTACTAGCGGACCTAACGCCGGTGCAAGATCGCTATATCTCAAAGATCCAGATGGATATTACATCGAGCTCTTCCAGAAAGCGCCAGCGCAGAGTTAGCTAATTAAATTCTCTTCTCTAACTTTCCAGATGCTGCGCTGCGATAGGCGATATCGAGGGCTTCCACGGTGCGTGCACCGAGTTCGCCAGGAGATTGATTAATATAAGCCTCTCCTCTTCCAGCTGACATCAGTGAGTCAATTGGCCCGATGCAGTTGTAGAATCCGGCATCATCGGCAAGATTTAGGCGAGTCTCTTTACCATTCTTATGGTGCCAGACCGCTGCGCGCTCTAGATCGACAAGAATCTGACCTTCCGACCCGATTGCCCGAATCTCAACTGCGTGTACCTTCTTATGCGCCGCTGCGTGCGAGGAACCACCGGAGATAACGCCGATTGCGCCATTGTCATAGCGCATAGAAATCGCATCGTGCAGCTCTACAGGGGCGTTCATTGGAGCCGACATCAAGGCAAAACCCTCTTTTGCGCGCGCTCCTGTGAGCCATAGAGCCGCACCTAGGGCATGCGAGAGCTGTGCTTGAGCATAACCTCCACCAGAGAGCTTGGAGTCTGTCCAAGTTTTCTGTTCTGGAAGCGCTTCAGGAGCTGCTTCAGGATAGGCGCCAGTGTTAGAGAGAAGTTCTCGAGTCATTGAGGACATATGTAAAGTCATATGCTCGAGATCGCCGATTCCTTCTTCATCCATAAGTTTCTTGGCACCTGTCATGACCTCTTGGTAATTCCAACCGAAGGAAATAATCAAATGCTTGCCGACTCTGTTCGCTGTCTCAACTAAATCCCAGGCATCTTTTGGATCAATCGTTACTGGCTTTTCACACATAACGTGTGCACCGGCCTCTAGCGCCGCCTTCGCATGTTCGTGGTGGAATCCAGTCGGACTTCCAACAACAACGACATCAACCCCAGCTGCGAGTACATCTTTATAATCCTCAGAAGCAACCTTAAAGTCATATTTATCTTTTATCTTGGTCAGCAGCTCTACGCCTTTACGGGCGACCCCAACGAATTCGACATCCTTATGCGCTGCCAGATTCGGCAAGTGAGATGCCACAGTCCAACTACCTGCTCCAATGATGCCAACTCGAATTTTGCTCACGAAATACCTCGCTCCTAGGTCTACTGATAACTCGCCAAAGATATGTTCATTTTTTCGGTAAGTCAAGGTTTTTCATTGACCCAATTTTAAAAACGTCTACACTTGAGAATCTCAACCTAGGAGGCAGAATATGCAGAGAATGTGCTTTACCTTCGAAATTTTTGAAGGACAAGAGGCAGAGTATAAGAAACGTCACGATGAGATTTGGCCTGAATTAGTAGCCGCTATCAAAGATGCCGGCTTTACTAATTACAGCCTATTCCGCCGTGGAACCCAGATTGTTGGGTACTTTGAAGTCGAACCTGATGCAGCAACTGCCTTTGCAAAATTAGGCAAGGCGGAATCAAATGCTCGTTGGGCGAAGTGGTTTGAAGAAGTTATCGTCAATTTAACTGACAATAAGGGCAATCTGATGGAGATGACTGAAGTCTGGCACTTGGATTAATAAGCGTTTTGAGCCGAGATGGCTACATAGTTATGCCGCCATCTTGGCTCAAACTCTGTCCAGTGATGTATTTTCCTTCGTCAGAGATCAAGAAATAGACAAAACCTGCAGTCTCTTCTGGCGCAGATGTGCGTCGTAAAGGAACAGTCTCTAAGCGCTTGCTAGATATGCTCTCTAAAGTTACATCTCTTAATTCTGCTAATCGCTTCAATACATGTTCTTGCATCGGCGTATCAACGATTCCTGGAAGAATTGCATTGACATTGATCCCGCGTGGAGCAAGCGCGTATGCCCAAGATCGCGTCATTGCCAAGAGCGCAGTTTTCGATGAGGCGTAAATAGCTGTCTCTTGTGTCGCAGTTAGTCGAGCAGAGACCGAAGAGATATTTACAATTGATCCGTTGTCGACCATCGTTCTGCCAAGATGGCTCATTAGATACCAAGGCGCCTCGATATTAACTGCGTAAATATCTCGAATATCTTGGGTCGTGAAATCTGTAATCTTCTTTAAACGGATTAATCCAGCGGCGTTTACGAGAGTGTGCGCACCTCGTCCTGCTTCTACTACCTTTGCGCGACCTTCATCATTGGAAAGATCTGCAACTAAATGCTCAATTCCTGCAACAGCCTTCAAGCCTTCTGGGTTGATATCGACGCCGATAACTCGCATACCTTCATCTCGTAAACGTTCTGCGGTTGCGCGACCTATACCGCCCGATGCTCCAGTAACCACTGCCAACTTTCCCTTAACTGACATATCGTCCACCTTTCAACTCTTGAGTGTTGCCTATTGCTTAGCTTCTGCCTAGTATTTAGGCTAACCATTCATCGGATAAAAAACTAGGTGGGAGCTTTTTAAAATTATGAAATGGAGAAATGACGCGGGACTTGCTGGAAATTCAGTAGTTGTTACAGGAGCAGGTGGCGGAATCGGAAGCGCAGTTGCGCGCGGATTCGCTGAGGCTGGATCCAAGGTACTTCTCGTAGATATTCCAAGTGCGCCGCTTAACGATGTGCTTAAAACCTTGACTGGAACTGGCCACCAGATTCTTCCTTGCGATCTTTCAGATCTAAAGAGCCATGCAAATATATTTGAGAAGGCAGCCGAAGCAGCCGAAGTTGTCGCCTTGGCGCATTGCGCTGCCGTGCTTCGCCGCCGAGCAACTGTCGATGACGTTACAGAAGAAGACTGGGATCTGCAGATCGATGTAAATATGAAGGCGACCTTCTTTTTAAATCGCACAGCACATGCGCATTTTAAAAAGAATGGCACTAAAGGTTCGATCGTTAATTTCTCATCACAGGGTTGGTGGACCGGCGGATTTGGCGGCTCAGTCGTTTATGCCGGAAGTAAAGGCGGCGTCGTTTCAATGACTAAGGGGCTAGCCCGCTCATTTGCACCAGATGGGGTCCGAGTAAATGCCGTATCTCCAGGTGGAGTCGATACTTCAATGATGACTGGAAATCAAACCCCAGAACAACTTGCATCATTTGTAAGCATGATTCCAATGGGAAGACTTGCTACTCCAGAAGAGATGGTTGGGCCAGTTATCTTCCTCGCATCACAGGCTTCGAGCTTTGTTACTGGGACGGTAGCAAATGTCTCCGGCGGACAGTTGATGTACTAAATTAATTGCGCTAGAGAGTAAGACTCAATACTGCAATTCCCAGTACGGTAAATACTGAACTAATGATTATCGCCCGTTCAGGTCGTTTCTTATAGGCAACGGTTTCAATTATGATCACTGTGATCGGAATCGCCGATAGAAAAGTCTGAACGACTAGCGGACTGCCCTTTTGAATCGCCTCAATCGATGTCATATGCCCAATAGCCATAAACATGGATCTGCGAACTAGCTCATAGAAGTCGCGAAACTTTAACCCGATTGGCGGGAACATAATGGTAAAGGTAAGACCCGCGAGTATCTGCCTCACAACAAATGTCTCCGGCATTCCAACTTCTTCCTGGGCTAAAAGTTTGGCGATAACTGCCACAACTCCATTACCCAGAGCCGCAACGAGAATAAATGCAATAGTTTTCGCTGAGTTCAAGCCCGAGATTGAATTTCGCAGTGGATATAAAGTTATCCCCATCAAAAAAGTCACCAGCAATACTTGAGCCCAAGTAACTGAAGTATTTAGAAAAATCGGTGAGAGCAAGAGAATAACTACAGGCGCCATAGCCGGTGCGACAGAGCTCACCGAGGCGGTGCTTTTGGAGATCATTGAAAAGATAATGTAAGCAACTGCGCCACTTGAGATTGCCGAAATCAGATGCAAATACGGAACCGAACCTGTTACGAGTTTCCAGGATGGCCCAGTTGAAATAAAAGGTATTGCAAAGACGGCGTTGAGGAGAAAGAGCGGCCCAATTGCTTTGAAGATCGAGATTCGAAGGGTCACGCCTTTAGTAAAGAAAGTTCCGAAGGCAAAGGCGAGCGTGCCGGCGATAGCAAAAAGGTAAAACACGACGCTCCTGTCCTGCCTATAGATTTAAGAAATCTTTCACAATTTCCAGCGAAAGAGCGAGACTACTTGCGATGGTTATTTAATGAGATAGGAGGAGCAAATTTGCTCCTCCTATCTCTTCACTTTGGAAACTCTTAAAAAGTCTCTGAGAATTACACCTTAGAACTTATAGAGTTTTGAGGCATTCTTGTTGAGGATCTTCTCTTGCTCAGAAACAGAGAGCTTCGAAATGAAATCACGGTAATAGCCCAGGATTGGGTCTATTGAGCTGTAAAGGCGATCCACCGGCCAGTTAGAGCCAATCACACAGCGATCTGGACCAAATGCTTCTAAGCAAGATTCAACCCAACGCTTTAGGGATTCTTTAGTGAAAAATGGATCTGTCATTGCAACGCCAGAGATCTTCATCGTGACATTACCAGCGCCAGCCAAGCCATCGATCGCCTTCTTCCAATTTTGGAAGTAAGCATCGGTGCGCTCACGCGGGAAGCCGATATGCTCGAGAACAATTGGAAGGTCAGGATGGCGCTCAGCGAGTTTACGCGCCTCAGGCATGTTCATCCATTCACAATCTAAGTCAAAGACTATCTGCTTTTTAGCCATCCACTTTAGCGCTTCTTCGTAATTTGGATTTATCTCCTTGGCGGCAAACATTGGTTCAGCTTTAAAGTCACGCACTCCAACAAACTCTTTAGATTTCGCGTGTTCTTCTAATTGGGAGATTGAGTTAGCTGCTCCAAGATCGCAATCTGCAACGATTCTGATTGGAATTGGCGATGTCTTATTCATTTCGGTGAGCCAGATGGTTTCAGTTACTGGATTTGGCGAACCAATCGCTGCCTGCACATGGACTACGCCCTCAACGCCGGCGAATCTTGACTCGGCGCGGAAATCTTGAACCAGATATCGCTGCGCTTTAATGGCATCAATATTTCCAATGATTGGATGCATAAAAGCAGGCTCTAGCCAGACCCACTTAAGTTCAGGATGGGAGAAGTCATAAAAATGAACGTGGGTATCTATGATTGGGATTTGGGAGTTAGACATTTAACGTACCTTTCGCAACTAGTAGCAGAAGTCTTGTTAGCAATGAGAAAAGGCAAGTACTTGTCCTGCCCCTGTAACGCCTCTATAGTAGGCGTAATTACTCCAAAGGAGAAGACCCGTGAAAATCGTGAAAGTTGAGCCAATTCCCGTTGCCTACCCAGAGCCAAATGACTTTAACGCTGAGCGCTACCTTTGCTTGGTCAAAATCACGACCGATGATGGTCTTGTCGGGTGGGGTGAATCAATCACACAATTTAAAGAGGCTAACGCTCCCGTGGCAGCGCTAATTAATGGCCTAGCTGAAGATTTTCTAATCGGAAAAGATCCAATTAACAATATCACCATCTGGCGTTCTTTAAAGGAGCGCGCGTGGTGGTACGGCTATCGCGGTGGGATCGCTTCATATGCAATCTCAGCAATCGATATTGCACTTTGGGATCTAAAGGGTAAAGCGTTAAACACCAGCGTTCTTCAATTACTTGGTGGGCCAGTACACGAGCGCTTGCCAGCGATTGCATCTGGCCATGCTCACGATGTCGATATTAAGAAGATGGCCGATGAGGCTAAATCTTGGATGGATCAAGGTTTGCAGGGGATGAAAGTCGGGTTCGGAAAGCGCGGACATGCCCATCTTGGCTATGAGCATAATCGCGATGTCGAATATGTAAAGACGATGCGGGAAACCCTCGGCGAAGACAAGATGATCATGATCGATTGCGGTTACGCAATTAAGTGGGATGTTGCAACTGCGGTCAAGCGCGTGCAAGCCTTCGATGATTACAACATTGATTGGATCGAAGAGCCGCTAGGTGCCTGGGATCCACAAGGTTATGCAGATCTTCGCGCAAAGACTAAAACTCTTATCGCCTACGGTGAGCGCGAGTGGCAAGTAACCGGCTTTGAAGAAATTCTTAAGACCGGAACATGCGATGTCTTCGGTATTGATCCAGGTCGCGCTGAAGGAATCACTGGATTTAAGAAAGCCGTTGATCGCGTTGAGGCTTACAGTCGAATTGCAAATGCTCACGCGTGGTCATCTGCAATTGTCTCTGCGGCAAGCCTCGCCGTTTCATTTAGCAGCGCAGCATTTAAGCTCTTTGAGTTCAAACCACTGGTTAATCCGATGCAAAATGATCTAATCACTGAACCTTTCAAGCACTCTGAAGGCTGGGTATATCCACCGCTTGGCAAACCTGGCCTCGGAATTGAAATTATCGAAGATGTGATCGATAAGTATCGTCAGAAGTTTTAATTACTTCCAGAGATTTACTTAAGGCGTGGGTGAATACCCAAGGATTTTGATCTCTCCTCGGGGATTTGCTCGCACTAAAACACCTTCACCAGAGTCCAGGGATGCGCCTGTTAACGCCTGGATATTTACAAAGTGACCTACTAAAACCAGAATGCCGCGGGTGTTGCGGTGTTTAATCACACGCTCTCTTATATTTGCTGTTCGCGGATCATTCAGTGGATCTGCAGTTTGGAAGAGCGAATCAAAGTTCTTATTTAGCCGCACCTTGCCGAGGTCAAGCAGCTGCGCAGTCTCTTTGGCGCGACACCATCTGCTTGATTCAACCCGAAAGATTTTAACTTCGCGACGTTGCAACCATTGCCCGATATCGCGGGCATCTTGGCGGCCTTCCTCATTTAAATTGCGCTGGGTAGAACAATCGCCCACTTTGAAATTGACTGGATCGCCAACGCCCGGAGCAAGTGCGTGGCGCATTAGTAATACATAACCTTTGGGATTTGACCCTTGCAGCCGATCCCAAATCGCCAGCTCTCGCGCTTGTGCGCTTTGTAACAGCAGAGTTGCGGCGAGAAGAGTGACAAGAAGCAGAGCGATTTTTGAGCGGGTCATGCGTTACTTACCGTAATCAACTTCCCTGAATCAGTCGTTGCAATCATTGCGCCATTACTTAACATCTCAAGATCGCGGATGCGATGGCCAAAGTCCAGGCTTAAGCTTTCACTGACCTCAAACTTCGGGCTGACCTTCATAAATAGCAGAATCTCTTCGCGCAAAGTGCCGAGCACCAGCGCCTTACCCCATTGGCCCCAACCATTCTCGGGCAATTGCACTAGCTCCGTCGGAGCAATTGATGGCACCCAATACTTAATCGGTTCAGCAAACCCTTCGTGGCTTCCGGTCTTAGCTGGTCTGACATAATCACCGGCTCCATAAGGTGCACCGTAAGAAACAAATGGCCAGCCGTAATCTGCGCCCTCTTTAATCACATTTAACTCATCGCCCCCGCGCGGTCCGTGTTCTGCCGCCATTAAAACTTTCTTATCAAATAAGACAATACCTTGTGGGTTGCGATGGCCTTGCGAAATGCGAACCGCTGACTTTGCACTCAACTTAAAGATCGATCCCAAATTACCGCGCTTACTGCGATTATCTATCTCGCTATAACCCAGGTCGCCGATCGTCACATATACCGATTTACTATCAATAACCGCAAAGCGCCCAGCGGTATGTTGCACCGCATTCGCTGACACACAAGGCTTACTTACAAACCAATTTGCAACAAATCGCACCTTCTGTTTCTTGCGATCGTAAACCAACTCATCTACCGCGATTTCGACACAAGAACCAGAGCTGCCTAATCGGGGATAAGAGATCAATAACTTTGCGGAGGCCGCGTTCTCAGAGAGCACTGCGATATCGTTAATTGCAAAGCGCGAATCTACCTCTCGGCGATTAGCCGGAATAAATCTCCCTAACGATCGCAGTGCGGTCTGCTTTTTATTCCAAGTTAATATCTCGCCACCGCTTCGCCCGCCACCGAGCAAGATCGTGTCATCTGTTAAGACCGCAAGTGCTGGACCGCGAGTACCGCCGGTAACGGCGCTCGGAATTGATTTAGAGGAGAAGGTGAGTGAAAGTGTGTTACCTTCAAAATCAGCAGCGTTAGCCGATGGCGCTATGCCAAGTAAGAGCGCAGAGATCAGAAGAATTATTCGAGCCACGAGAAAAACCCTAGGTACGGCAAGGTGATAGAGCAACTCGAATCAACCCATTCACAGGTCATTCCCAGCGAAACCAGCAATCGAGTAGAGATTGCAACTGAAATGGTGTTCTATTGGGGCAAAGGTCTTCAACCTTTT
>JAQCAO010000034.1 GCA_027731885.1 Actinomycetota bacterium
CCGCCACAAATGTTTGGGTTACAAATTTCTGATCTTCGCTAAATGCGCGCAGCGCCGCTTTCTGTCCAGCGGCATCTCCATCAAAGGTAAAGATTACTTCGCCACGGAAAGCATCATCATCCATTAATAAGCGGCGAATGATTCGGATGTGATCGGCTCCAAATGCGGTACCGCAAGTAGCGACTGCAGTTGTGATTCCCGCCAACTGCGCCGCCATCACATCGGTATAGCCTTCAACGATGACTACTTGGCGCTTCTTTGCGATCTCTTTCTTAGCCATATCAAGTCCATATAAAACCTGGCTCTTCTTATAAATCGGAGTCTCTGAAGTATTTAAATACTTTGGCCCCTGGTCTTCTTCATCACTGGCTAATTTGCGAGCGCCAAAGCCAACTACATCGCCAGATATATCGCGGATCGGCCAAATCAAGCGATTACGAAATTTATCTATCGGCCCACGTTGTCCCATCTTGGATAGCCCAGCAGTCTCGAGTTCATCAATTGTGTAACCTTCGGCCCGCAGGAATTTGGTCAACCCATCCCACTCATCGGGGGCATAACCGACTCCGAACTTTTCACACGCAGATTTATCAAATCCCCGCTTCGTCATCAACTCACGAGCGTGTGCAGCAAGTGGAGATGTATTTAACTGATCCTGATAAAACTTTGCCGCCAGCGCATTTGCAGATATCAATCGAGAACGATTTCCAGATGGAGCTGGTGTGAAATTGCCTTCTTCATAACGTAATTGATAGCCGATGCGATCTGCTAAACGTTCAATAGTTTCAGTGAAACTTAAGTGATCCATCTTCATTACAAATGAGATGACATCGCCACTAGTTTGGCAGCCAAAGCAATGGAAGAAGCCTTTACTTGGCGTTACGTGAAATGAGGGAGATTTCTCATCGTGAAATGGGCAGAGACCCTTTTTTTGTCCACCACCAGCTGACTTAAGTTGTACATAGTCAGCTACGACTTCATCAATGTGAGCGCGTTCGCGGATATATGCCACATCCTCATCTTTGATACGTCCGCTCATAAGTCCATGTTATCTGAGGTTATCCGAGGTTATCTGAGCGCACTCAGCCGAGCATGCAAGGCATATGCACCAGGGTCAGTCAGGCTCGCAATCTGATCGATCACGATACGCATCCGCTCAGTGTCGTTTGTCGCTACCGCCCAATCCTTTGCAAAAATGGAATCTAAATGTGTATCTGCATATTTATGGAGCATCTCTACTAGCTCCTTGATTAACACCTGCTGCTTGGCGTAACGCTCTTGCGATACTGCAGCATTGATCAAGTAATGGCCGGCAATTGCCTTTAGAAAATCAACTTCTACTTGTTGTTCGCGAGGAATCACCAGATCAGCTGAATAACGCTGCAGCGGTCCGTCACCATGAACTTTACGAGTCTCTAACTCCGCGGCTAATACAAAGCGGCCGATTAATTGAGAAGTTGAATCTTTTAACCTAGCCAGCGAGCGATGCGATCCATCGTAATAACGCGGCCAGCAAGATAGCTGTTGTAAACGCTCCAGTGCGGCAGCGGCTTCATCCTTAGTAGCGGTCGAACCGTATCCAGCTTGCATTTCGCTGTGCAGAATGTCGAAATCCTTTTCGAAGTTCTCTACCTTAACCTGCCCAACAAAAATTGCATCTTCTAGATCATGAACTGAGTAAGCACAGTCATCGGACCAATCCATAATTTGAGCCTCGATACATTTGCGATCTGGTGGCGATCCCTGACGCATCCAATTAAAAATTTCAACATCGTCATCGTAGACACCAAATTTACGGGGGTTGATCGCGCGCGGCCAAGGATATTTAGTACCCGCATCTAGCGATGCGCGCGTTAGATTTAAGCCAACGCTCTTGCCATCTTTATCAACGGTCTTTGCTTCGATCCTGGTCAATAAGCGAAAGCTCTGCGCATTTCCTTCAAATCCCCCAAAGCCGCTAGCAACTTCAGCTAGCGCTTCTTCCCCATTGTGACCAAAAGGTGGATGACCTAAATCATGCGAAAGACATGCAGTTTCAAGTAGATCTGGATCTGCACCTAGCGATTCGCCGAGTTCGCGACCAATCTGTGCGCATTCAAGTGAATGTGAAAGACGGGTGCGCTGAAAATCGTTTTCCCAAGGAACTGCGACTTGAGTTTTAGCGGCTAAGCGGCGGAGTGCAGCGGAGTGAATAACACGTGCGCGATCGCGCATAAATTCAGTACGTCCCACGCGTTTGGCGGGTTCGAATAAAAAGCGCTCTTGATCTGCTTCGCTGTAATTCTTCGCCCCGCTCATAGCCCTACCCTAAATGATCGCTGATATGAATGCCGCGCCTACCTAAGGTTACATATGACAGATAAGCCCCAGTTTCTCGTATTAAATAGCGCTGCCCAGCATTGGCTAAGGCGCTCGGGCCTGTTTGAACAGGTGAACACCTTGCTATAACACCTAAATCATTAGCCATAGTCATTGAACGCCGACAGTGAAAAGGATCGGTCACAATGATGACATCTTCCCAATCTTTTATCTTCATTAACTTTACATAGTTCTGTGTAGATACCCAGGTATCACGTCCGACCTCGAGCGAAGTTATATTGCGTGACATAACCCCATTTGTCGATAACCAATACTTTCCAGATGCTGCCTCAGTTGTGCGGTCTCCAGGAGCGCCGGCGCCAACTGTAATAATGTGTGGCGCAAGCCCAAGTTCATAGATTCGCTTTGCTTCATCTAGCCGCGCTTGCAAAACATCACCAGGACGGCCATTTAATTGCGCAGCGCCTAATACAACAATGACATCACCATTGCGCGTCACTGGATTATTGGCGGCATGCCAAGTTATCGCGAGGGCGTAAAGCGGAACGGCGACCATTACCAGTAGTACCGCAGCAATTGCGCGGCGCATTATTTTAAAGAGGATCATCCGCCCGAGAACGCATCTTCTAGCTCTACGGCAACATCTTCATCAGGATCAAGTAACCAACCATCGGGCAACGTCGGTGGGCGACCATGGCTTACTCTTCCGCGTGGTTTTTCAGCGACTTCTAGAGGATATGGCTGATCAGTTAATTGATCAAGAAGTTGGCGAAGCTCGGCAAGGGATGAGTGCATTCCAAATTGGCGGCGCAACTCACTTGGGACTCTAAATCCCTTTAAATACCAAGCCATATGTTTACGCAGATCGCGACAACCGCGATCTTCTGATTCAAAGTAATCAACGATTAATTCACCATGGCGATACATAACTTCGCGGACTTGATGAAGCGATGGCAGAACTCGCTTATCGCCGCCATTTAATGCTTCTACCAAATCCGCAAATAGCCAAGGTCTTCCTAAACATCCGCGACCAACCACAACTCCAGCGCACCCAGTCTCTTTCATCATTGCCAAACCGTCGCTACCAGACCAGATATCGCCATTTCCAAGAACTGGTGTTCCGGTTGGCTTTAAATGTTCGACTAAGCGGGCGATCGCTGACCAATCAGCTTTTCCTTCATACATTTGTTCTGCGGTGCGCGCATGCAGTGCAACCCAAGCAACGCCACTATCTGATGCTGACTTTGCAGCTTCTAAATATGTGTGGTGATCGGTATCAATACCAATACGCATCTTTACCGTAACCGGAATTCCAAATGGTTTCGCCGCTTGCACTGCCGCATCAACAATCGCAGCGAAGAGTTTGCGTTTGTATGGAAGCGCCGCTCCCCCGCCTTTACGCGTTACCTTCGGCACTGGGCACCCAAAGTTCATATCAATATGGTCGGCTAAATTCTCTTTACCAATCATTGTCACGGCAGCGCGCATCGTGTGTGGGTCAACGCTATATAGCTGCACCGAACGTGGCCATTCTCCCGCGCCGGGTGCAATCATGCGTAACGTATCTGGCCGTCTCTCAATTAAAGCGCGCGCAGTAACCATTTCAGAGACAAATAAACCAGCGCCTTGTTCGCGACAGAGCGCGCGAAATGCAGAGTTGGTGATTCCCGCCATCGGCGCAAGAACCACCGGTGGATCGATTACATGGTCACCACTTGCAAGTGGCAGAGTTAACGCCACTTAATTAGCAACCAAGCAGTTTGGGAGCAAGCCATGCTTCTACTTGGTCAATAGCAATTCGCTCTTGCGCCATTGTGTCACGGTCGCGAATTGTTACCGCTTGATCATCAAGTGTTTCGAAGTCAATGGTGATGCAATATGGAGTGCCGATCTCATCTTGGCGACGGTAACGACGTCCAATCGCACCAGCATCATCGAAATCGATATTCCAGTTCTTACGTAATTGCGCAGCGAGATCGCGCGCCTTTGGCGAAAGGTCGGCGTTACGTGACAACGGCAAGACCGCAACTTTTACTGGAGCTAAGCGATGATCAAGTTTAAGTACTGCGCGCTTTTCCATCTCGCCCTTGGCGTTAGGTGCTTCATCTTCAGTGAATGCATCCATTAAGAAGGTCAGCGCGCAGCGATCTACCCCCGCCGCAGGCTCAATTACATAAGGCGTCCAGCGTTCGTTCTTCTCTTGATCAAAGTAAGAAAGATCTTTTCCAGAAGCAGCTGAGTGCGCTTTAAGATCGAAATCTGTGCGGTTAGCAATACCTTCCAGCTCACCCCATTCAGTGCCAGCGAATTCAAATTTATATTCGATATCTGCGGTGCGCTTTGAATAATGCGATAACTTCTCTTTTGGATGATCGTAGATACGCAGACGATCTGGATTGATACCGAGATCCGTATACCAAGCCAGGCGAGTATCGATCCAATATTGATGCCAATCTTCATCGGTGCCTGGTACAACGAAGAACTCCATTTCCATCTGCTCAAATTCGCGAGTACGGAAAATGAAGTTTCCAGGCGTAATTTCGTTACGGAATGACTTTCCGATCTGGCCGATACCAAATGGTGGCTTGCGACGTGAAGTTGTCATTACCTGATCAAAGTTGATAAAGATTCCTTGCGCAGTTTCCGGGCGCAGGTAAGCCAGTCCTGATTCATCTTCAACTGGTCCGAGGAAAGTTTTTAACAATCCGGAAAATTGTTTTGGCGTTGTGAATTGGCCCTTATTGCCACAGGCCGGACAGTTCATATCGGCAAGTGATTCAAGTTTCTTCTTATGCTTTGCTTCGTACGCTTCTTCCAAATGATCTGCGCGATAACGCTTATTGCAAGCAGTACATTCAGTAAGCGGATCGCTAAAAGTTGCAACGTGGCCGGATGCTTCCCAAACTTCACGCGCCAAGATCACACAAGAGTCCAGGCCGACTACATCTTCGCGACCCATCACCATGGATTTCCACCATTGGCGCTTTACATTGTTCTTTAACTCAACTCCGAGCGGACCGTAATCCCAAGAGGCGCGAAGTCCGCCATAAATTTCAGATGAGGGATAAACAAATCCACGTCGCTTGGCGAGGGAAACAATATTTTCTAAACGATCTACGGCCATCTCAAATCTCCATCCGTCCGGCTGGCTGTCGGCGAATCACAACGGGCGTTGCAATCGTGGCCTTAGTTTACTCGCACGCCTTAATCACTCATACGCTCCGGGCTCATCGATTGCGCGCGCAAGCAATGGGATAGCGCTCATCTTTACCGTGTTATTGCTCAAAGCCCTGCGATATGAGCCCACATTGGCCCAGTGGGTTACAAGACTCCAGAGGGTCGGATCATCGAGATTTTGGCCAAACTCGCCGCTTACATATCCAGGACAAGCCGAGAGCGCTTCTATAGCGAGGCTCAGCTCGAGCTTAAATTTAGTCGCTTCCGCCAAAGGGGTTGTAAATCTTGCAATAGCTAACATGGTTTTCCCCTTGTTTAAATTTTCAATTATTGAAAATTACTTTCTTCTGCAACCCTTACACACACCAAAGATATCTACCTTATGGCTGACTTCACTAAAGCCATTTTCCTTGGCAACTTTTTCTGTCCAATTTTCAATGGCAGGGCCTTCAACGGTGATAGTTAGCCCGCACTTGTTGCAAATCAAATGGTGGTGGTGTCCATCGTTTTGCCCACAATGGCGATAGAGCGTTTCTCCTTCGGTGCTCTTAATTGCATCGATATCTTCTTTCTCCGCCATCTTTTGCAAGGTTCGATAGACCGTCGCAAGCCCAACTTTAAGTTTCTTTTTTGCAAGAAGTGCGTGAATCTCTTGGGCGCTTTTAAACTCATCGATTCCGTAAAGAGCTTCAAGGATAGAGCTTTGCTGCCGAGTTGATCGTTCTACGATCTGCTTGGAATCCTTACCGACATCCTTGAGAGACATAGCCAAATACTATCTGACTTGAAGCCTCAAACTGCGTCTGCGGGTATATGAGGAGAATCCAATGCTTGAGATAAACAAGAAAATCACAATCACAACGATTAAAGCGCCAGGGGCTAGATCAAAGTAGAAGCTGGTGATCACACCTGAGACTGCACCAAAGGCTCCGATAGCAGCGGATAAAATTCGAGTACCGCTAAAACTCTTGCTGATTTGTTGAGCGGTCGCAACTGGAATGATCATCAGCGCGCTTACTAGAAGTAATCCCACGACTCGCATTGCAATCGTTACGGTAACGGCGGTCATAACCGCTAAGAGCATCGATAGCAATTTCACTGGAATGCCGGATACCTGAGCGAATTCGCTGTCATGACATAAGGCAAAGAGCGGTTTCTTGAGCATCATCGTGGCAACAAATATCGCCAGCGCTAAAGCAACGATTAGAGCGATATCGAATCTGCTTACAGTGGTTAAAGATCCAAAAAGATAAGAGAGGAGATTTACATTTGATTTCTTTGATGAAAGGCCAATAAGGAGCACTCCACCAGCAATTCCCCCATAAAAAAGAACTGCCAGAGCTACATCTCCACTCGTTTTTCCATATGCGCGAATCAGTTCTACGACAATTGCGCCAATTGAAGCGACAATAACTGCGGTAGCAACCGGATTGGTTTGCAAAAGAAATCCTAGGGCCACTCCTGTTAATGCGATGTGTCCTAATCCATCACCCATCAAAGAAAGGCGACGTTGAACAAGGAAGATACCGACAAGTGGAGCACATAATCCAACAACAAGTGCAGCTAATAGCGCACGTTGCATAAATGCTGGTTCTAGAAACTCAAAGAGCGTCATATCTGCCAACCTTCAGCTGGTTTCGAAGAAGAGTGAGGGTGATCATGAAAAATATGGCTATCTACTGCTTCGGCATCTGGTGATCCATCAAACGAGACCCGACCTTCGCGAAACATAATCACGCGATCAATTAACGGGCGTAAGGGTCCAAGTTCGTGCGAAACTAAAATTACCGTTGTGCCACCTTGAACAAGGTGCTTTAGCGCTTCCGCAAATACATTTTGTGTCGCAAGATCTACGCCAGCAGTTGGTTCATCAAGAAAAAGTAGATCTGGTGCGCTGGCTAAAGCGCGCGCAATCAGAGTTCTTTGATATTGCCCGCCGGATAAAGTATTTATGGAATCATTTTCGCGATCCTTTAACCCAACGACTTCAATGGCATGAGAAATCTTCTCTCTATCGTCACGAGTAAAACGTCGGAGCCAGCCATGTGAAAGACGACCGGATTCAACTACTTCAGAGACGGTTGCGGGAATTCCCATAGAATCATGGATTCGCTGAGGAACATATCCAAGGCGATCGCGGTCTTTAAAGTGTGAAAATTCAGTTCCAAAAATCGAAACCTTGCCACTTTGAATAGGCGCTAGCCCTAGACAGGCTTTAACAAAGGTGGATTTACCAGAACCATTCGATCCAAGAATTGCAACTACGGAAGAGCTTTTAATTCCCAACGTCACATTATCCAGGGCGATTCGCCCTGGATAATGGACACTGAGATTAGTGACCTCTAAAGCCTCTTTTACTTGCAATTAAGGGCTTTGCGCAATGCTTCTAGATTGCTCTCCATAATGGAGAAGTATGTCTGGCCTTCGCTGATTCCTTCAATAGGATCAAGGACGGCTGCCTCAATATTTAAGTCATCAGCCAAAGTTTGCGCAATTTTGGGTGAGGCTAGAGTTTCAAAGAAGATAGTCGTGGTTCCATCTGCCTTGGCTTCCTTGCTAATCTCGTTTAAGCGCTTTGGAGTTGGCTCAGACTCTGGACTCAAGCCCGCAATTGCTTCTTGAGAGAGTCCGTAGGCATCCGCTAAATATCCAAATGCTGCGTGAGATGTAACGATTAGATCCCTCTCGCAGGCTGCAAGACCAGTCGTAAACTTTGCATCTAGTGCCTCAAGTTCAGTGACAAAAGCGGCTAGGTTGCTTTCGAACGCGTCAGCATTTTCAGGATTAACTTCTGATAGCTTTGACGCTACTGCCTTGGCAACAACAATTAGGCGCTCTGGATCTAGCCAAACGTGTGGGTCGTTAACCATTTCTTCATCAGAATGGGCTTCTTCGCCTGCAGGCTTATCTTCGGCGCCATGGTCATGGCCATGGTCATGACCATGGCCATGACCATCTTCAGTTGCTGTTAAGAGATTTAACCCATCGACAGAGAGTAGCTCTAAGGAATTTGCTGGAGCAGATTGCTGTGCGGCTTCCTCTAGCGCTGGTTGAAAACCAGAGATGAAGAGAAGCAGATCGGCGTCATCTAGTTTAACAACTTGAGAAGGAGTCAGCTCAAGGTCGTGTGGTTCAACTCCAGGAGGTGTGAAGTTTTCGACGCTTACCAAGTCTCCACCAATTGCCGTTGCGACAAACTCCAGCGGATACATCGCCGCTACAACTTTAACTGCGCCAGAGGCGTTGCTCTCGTTATCTGATGAGCTGCACCCGGACAGGATTAGACCCATCGATGCGACTACCGCAGCAATTGATAAATTCTTTTTCATGCTTTTAGCCTACTCTCTTATTGATAATGATTTCAATTAGCAATAGCCTAGCATACTATTGGGAATGATTATCAATAAGAAAGGGGGAAACTTGGGCGACTACCGAGGAATACCCACCTGCGCATGCCCTGCCTGTGGGTCGACCTTGATCCAAATTACGGCAGCATTTTGCCCGCAAACATATGAGTTAGAGATGTATCTCTTGGATAACGCCTGTTGTGCGCAATGCAAAGCGCTCTTAACTGCTCCGACCCCGAGCGATCACCCAGCTGCTTTCTAGAGTGATTTCATCAATACGGAATCACTACGCCTTCCCAAACCTGCGATCCCGCTCTGAGTAAATCTCAATCGCTCTCCAAAGTTGTTTTGGCGTCATATCCGGCCATAAGACATCCATAAAGACGAATTCAGCGTAAACCGATTGCCAAGGTAAGAAATTACTGGTGCGCTGCTCCCCTGATGAGCGCAAAAAGAGATCGACATCGCGCATCTTCGGTGAGTAAAGATACTTCTCAATTGTCTTCTCGGTAATTGCATCAGGCTTTAACTTGCCACGTTTCACATCGCGAGCAAGTGAGGTTGTGGCATCGACTAATTCGGATCTACCGCCGTAGTTAACGCACATATTTAAAGTTAAGGTCTTATTTTTCTTAGTCAACTCTTCGGCTTCTTCTAACTCTGAAATAACTGATTTCCATAACCTTTGAGGACGGCCGATCCATTGAATCTTCACACCCATTTCATTTAAGCGATCACGCCGGCTGCGCAATACATCTCGGCTATATCCCATCAGGAATTTAACTTCTTCCGGGGTGCGCTTCCAGTTTTCAGTAGAGAAGGCATAAGCGCTTAACTCTTTAACGCCAAAACCGATCGCTGCTTCGACTAAATCAAATAAAACTTTCTCGCCTGCTTCGTGTCCGGCGGTGCGCGCTAAACCGCGATCCTTGGCCCAGCGACCATTTCCATCCATCACGATTGCAATATGTTCTGGAACTTCAATCTTCTTACTCAACTTTTAAACTCTCTCCACGATCGGCAGGCTGCGCAGCCCGCGTTCCAGGTGCCATTGTAAGTATGCGATTACCAAACCACTAGCCTCCCGGCGATTACGAGCTTCACTTGCTTGGGCAACTTCCCAATCACCGCTTAACAAAGCGCCTAGCAACTCAAGTGTTTCGGGTGCAGGAGTAGCGCAAGCCGATGGACGACATTCGTTGCAGACCGAGCCTCCGCCGACTAGCGAGAAGTAACGGTGTGGACCAGGTTTTTCACAACGTGAACAATTCGATGTTGAAGGTGCATAACCACCGATGGCTAATGAACGAAGCAGAAATGCATCGAGAATTAAGGATGCGTCGTAACGATTCTCGGCAAGTGCCTTCATTCCACCAACGACTAATTGAAATTCTTGCAGAGCAGGTTCGTACTCTTGCGATGTAAATCGTTCGGCGGTCTCTAAGATGGCGGATGCAATTGTCCAGCGCTGGTAATCCTCAGTTAACGCTTCGCCGTAATTATTAATCGCCTCAACCTGGGTGATCGTGTCAAAGGTGCGTCCTTTATGAAGTTGGATATCTACATGGCTACCTGGTTCAAGGCGCGCGCCAAATTTAGACATGGTGCGCCGAACGCCTTTAGCCACGCCACGAACTCGTCCGTGCTCGCGCGTTAAGAGCGTGATGATGCGATCTGCTTCACCCAACTTCTGGGTGCGCAAAATAATTGCTTCGTCCCGATAAAGGCTCACGAAGGTAAAGGTAGTCAGCGGATAGCGCGATTTATTGCAGACACGACCGCTTTAAGTGAAGCAGTTGTGGTGTTTGGGTCGATTCCTACCCCCCAGAAAACTTCGCTGCCAATTGAGCACTCTAGATAGGCGGCAGCCGATGCATCACCACCAGCAGATAGCGCATGCTCGTAATAATCAAGTACCCGAACATCTACCCCGTAATCCTGCAAGATGTTGCAGAACGCGGCGATTGGCCCATTTCCTTTACCGACTAACTCTTTCATTTCACCGCGATCTAAAAGCTTCACGGTTAAGTGAACATCTTCGCCAAGTACCGAATTTTGTGAAAGACCCTTTAATCTAAATCGTCCCCATGGAGCTGATTCTGTTGGCAGATATTCATCTTCGAAGATACTCCACATCGCACTCGCTGTGATCTCGCCGCCTTCAGCATCAGTCTTTGCTTGCACAACCCGACTAAATTCAATTTGATGGCGACGTGGCAGATCAAGGTGATGTTCATTCTTCATTAAATAAGCAACGCCACCCTTACCAGATTGTGAGTTAACGCGGATAACTGCTTCATAAGAGCGGCCAATATCTTTTGGATCAATCGGCAAGTAAGGAATCGCCCAAGTAAAGTTGTCTTTATCAACGCCGGCAGCTTTCGCATCTCGCTCTAAATGTTCAAAGCCTTTCTTAATGGCATCTTGGTGTGAGCCAGAGAATGCGGTGAAGACCAAATCTCCGCCATAGGGATGGCGCTCTGGCACGCGCAGCTGATTGGCATATTCAACGGTGCGACGTATCTGGTCGATATCTGAAAAATCAACCATTGGATCGATACCGTGAGAAACCAAATTCATTCCAAGAGTCACCAGACAAACATTTCCGGTGCGTTCGCCGTTGCCAAATAGCGTTCCTTCAATGCGATCTGCACCGGCTAGATAACCAAGTTCGGCTGCTGCTACTCCGGTTCCACGATCGTTATGTGGATGTAGAGAAACGATGACGCTCTCACGATTTTCTAGGTTGCGGCACATCCATTCAATCGAATCTGCATAAACATTTGGGGTTGCCATTTCAACCGTGGCTGGCAGATTCATAATTGTCTTCCACTGTGGAGTTGGCTTCCAGATGGCGTTAACCGCGTTGCAAACCTCAACGGCAAATTCCAACTCGGTGCCGGTGTAAGACTCAGGTGAGTATTCAAAAGAGACTTTGGTGTCTGGAACTGTGGAACGTAAATCAAGACAGAGCTGGGCGCCATCGGTGGCGATCTTCTTGATGCCATCTTTATCAAGACCAAAGACAACGCGACGCTGCAGAGTTGAAGTTGAGTTATAAAGGTGAACGATCGCTTGCTTCGCGCCTTTGATTGCTTCATAGGTGCGACGGATTAATGGTTCGCGCGCTTGGGTGAGCACCTGAATGATTACATCATCAGGAATCAAGCCATCATCAATTATCTTGCGGACAAAATCGAAATCGGTCTGAGATGCAGAAGGGAATCCAACTTCGATTTCTTTGTAACCCATTTCGACAAGGAGTTTAAACATCGCCAATTTGCGTGGCGTATCCATTGGATCAATTAGCGCTTGATTGCCATCGCGCAGATCAACTGAGCACCATTGTGGCGCTTTGCTCATCTGCTTGGCTGGCCAGGTGCGATCCTTTAAATCAACAGGAATAAATGATGAATAACGATGCACCGGCATCTGCGATGGTTTTTGTTCAGGAAAATTCTTTTCTACTGACATTTACTTAACTCCTAATTTTTGGGTTTTGTCGGGTTTTACCGGTGCGACAAACCCCGCGGCGAGGGGACCGGCTTACTTGGCCCCGCCACGGCAGCGAAGGAGGAGGCTGCGAAGTGACACGGTTAACGTCATAGCGAAATAGTAACGCTCTGCGTTACATCTGAGCAAGTAAGCGCTGGCGCCGGTTTAAAAGACGTGAATCTGCTCCATTACTTCCATAATCTTCACCGTTTCGGCAAGGCTCAAAATTGGACTTTCGGTAAGGCCTTTTGCGATGCACTCTTCAACGTGAATCCCTTGATATTGCATTCCTCGGCCAGCGATCTTCTCTTCATATCTACGGACTAATTTATGTTGTTTACTTATGAGCCTCTTCTTCTTTGT
>JAQCAO010000035.1 GCA_027731885.1 Actinomycetota bacterium
TCACCATTGTTATCCCATTCATAAGAATAGATCTGCCGGCCACGCAGGTTTAGATAATCTGGCACTTCTTAGAGGCTATCCATAATGTGGCGATTGCCGCGATCGAACGTTAAATAATTCCAGGTCCAATCTGCGATTGTTCCAATTTTATTTCGACCACCAAGTAGGTAGAACAAGTGGAGCCATAACCAGGCATACCAAGCAGGTATTCCAGCGATTTGGATGCCCTTAAATTGCACCACTGCTTTGTGACGCCCAATCGTTGCCATGGAACCTTTATCTAAATACTTGAAGTCTTGTAAGGCTTGACCACGAGATGCACGCACAATTTGTTTAGCTACCCAACGCCCTTGCTGCATCGCAACTGGTGCAACCATTGGCAAGAAACGACCATCTGCACCTTTCGCGCTAGAGATATCTCCGATCGCCCAAATGTGCGGATAGTGATTTACCTGCAAGTTTTGCGCAACGCTGATTCGTGTTCCTTCAAGTGGCAAGTTGAGCAGCCCACCAGTTGGTTCACCCTTAACTCCGGCAGCCCAAATTGTTACCTCAGATGGAATTGCTTCGCCATCTTTAATCAAAATTTGACGTGGTTTAACTTCTTGCACTGCAGTATTGAGCAAAACCTTTACGCCGAGCTTCTCTAAATCTTTTTTAGCGCGTGCCGATAACTTTTCACTAAACATCGGCAGAATTCGCGGGCCTGCTTCAATTAAATAGATATCAATATGTTTTGCAGCATTGGCCTCATCATTTTTTAGTGGGCCATTCTTTAACTCTGCCAACGCACCGGCCATTTCCACACCAGTCGGTCCACCACCAACAACGCTTATCGATAGCCGCGTCTGATCTTCAAAACGGCAGAGATCTTCAAAACGGCGCATTACTTCAGCGCGGATTCCGATCGCTTCATGCACGCTCTTCATTCCGAGTGCAATCTCGTTAACTCCCTTTACGCCGAAGTCAGCGGTAGCCGATCCAAGCGCCACAACTAAGTGATCAAATTCCAAAGTTTCTGAAGAATCTAACTTCACTGATTTGTTCTTATGATCAATAGCAATCGGTGATCCCATGCGGAATTTAACGTCGCTCTTTCGCAGCGCACCACGGACTGGATGGGCTACGTGGTCAGCGGCAAGTCCCGCGGTCGCCACCTGATAGAGCAGCGGCAGAAATGTTTGAAAATTGTGGCGATCTACAACTGTGACATCGGCATCTTTGGCCAGCGCTTTAGCGGCGGTGAGCCCGCCGAAACCCGCGCCAAGAATTACGACGCGAGGTCGTGTGGAAGAAGCCATAGCCGCAGTCTAGGCTCTGAACTATGAACTCGCAGCGCTTAATCCTCGTCACCGGAGCATCTGGCTATGTAGGCGGGCGACTCGTGCGAGATCTGGTCTCCGATAAATGTCGGGTTCGAGTATTAGTGCGCGATGCCCAGAAAGTTAATGAGCAACCTTGGGCTAAGGATGTAGAAATTGTCGAGGGAAATGCCAACAGCCTTGCTGATCTAAAGCGTGCACTGCATGGTGTTCATACCGCTTTCTATCTTTTGCACTCCATAAATGCCGGTAAGAATTTCGATGAAGTTGAAAATGCTATGGCGCAGAATTTTGCTGCGGCAGCTGAAGCTGAAAGCGTTTCGCAGATAATTTATCTAGGCGGGATTGCAAACGATAAGAATCGCAGCCAACATTTAGCATCGCGCATGAACACCGGAACGCAATTAGCATCTGGAAAAGTTCCGGTACTCGAACTTCGCGCCGGAATCATCATCGGATCTGGCTCAGCATCCTTTGAAATGCTCCGCCACTTAACTCATCGCTTGCCGATTATGACGACGCCTAAATGGGTTTCGAATTTAACGCAACCAATCTCAATTCGTGATGCGCTTTATTACCTACGTAAATGTGCGACGCTGCCAACGCCAGTTTCAAAGATCTGCGATATTGGCGGTACAGAAGTTCTTTCTTACGCAGATATGATGCAGAAATTTGCCAAGTTATCCGGTCTACGTAAGCGCTGGATTATTCAAGTTCCGGTTTTATCGCCAAAGTTATCCAGCCTCTGGATTGGCTTTGTTACACCAGTCCCAACTGCGCTGGCACGACCACTAGTTGAATCTTTGATTAGTGAAGTTGTTGCCGATCCGAAGAAGAGTATTGATTCGATAATCGCACCGCCGCCAGAAGGTTTTATCGATGTAGAAGGCGCTGTTAAGTTAGCGCTCTCCAAAATCGCCGATCGCGATGTGATAACTCGCTGGTCAGATGCGGCATACCCAACTGCTCCTTGGCAGAAAGCACAGGGCGACCCGGAATGGGCCGGCGAAATGGTTTTACGTGATCGCCGCGAACAGAAGACCGCCGCCTCTGCATCGGCGCTCTGGCAATCAATCGAAAGTATTGGTGGCGATAACGGTTGGTACGGCGCGGATTTCCTCTGGTTCTTGCGCGGATTATTAGATCGTTTCTTTGGTGGCGTAGGTTTACGTCGTGGGCGTCGTGATCCTTTAACGCTGCGCGTTGGTGACAGTTTAGATTTTTGGCGAGTAGAAGAGATCGATCGCGGAGTTAGGTTAAAACTTTACGCCGAGATGGTTTTACCGGGTAAAGCTTGGTTGGAATTTACAATCATTGAAGATGGCGATAATCGAATCGTGCGTCAAGAAGCGAGTTTCTCACCACGCGGCCTGGGCGGACAAATTTATTGGTATGCGGTTCTGCCTTTCCACGTCTTTGTATTTCCAACCATGATGCGCAACTTGATTCGAAAAGCCAACCGCACTGATTATGCCAATTCATAATTTCACACCAGAAGTTGAGGCGCTGGCTCAAGAAATTCTCACCTACAGCCTGCATCGCTTAAAGGATGATCCCCCGCTAGATGGACCACGCACCGCTGAAGATTTATTTAATGAAGTCGGCAACACCATCACCGCTAAAGGTTTAGGCGGCCACGAAGCTCTCGCCGTATTTACAAATGTTTTAGCAAAAGCGTGTATCTCAACAGATCATCCCCGCAACTTGGCCTTTATCCCTTCAGCTCCGACGGAGTATTCAAATTTATTTGATCTAGTAGTCGGTGCAAGTTCGCTTTATGGTGGTTCTTGGCAAGAAGGAGCAGGCGCAGTCTTTGCGGAAAACCAAGCGCTGCGCTGGATTGCAGATTTAGCAGGTTTACCGCAGAGCGCCGGCGGAGTATTTGTGCAAGGCGGAACAATTGGAAATCTTTCTGCGCTAGTAGCAGCGCGGGCAGATGCACGCAAGAAATTTCCAAAAACTTCTAGGTGGGCAATTGCCTGCAGCGCGCAAGCGCATTCCTCAATTGCTAGCGCCGCAAATATTATGGATGTTGACCTTTTAGAAATAGAACCAGGCAGCGATCGTAAGATTCATGGCGATGCAGTGGGTGCAGCGATTGATAATTTTCACGCTACTTCAAATACCCGCGTCTTTGCTGTGGTTGCAACCGGTGGAACAACCAATCTAGGAATCATTGATGATCTGCAGTCAGTTGGCGCGGCAACACATGCGCGCGATATTTGGTTCCACGTCGATGGCGCTTATGGCTTAGCGGCTCTTTGCGCACCTTCCGTGCGCGCCAAATTTAGCGGTATTGAAGATGCAGATTCCTTAATAGTCGACCCACACAAATGGCTCTTTGCGCCCTTTGATGCCTGCGCACTGATCTATCGCAACCCCGAGATCGCAAAAGAAACCCACACTCAACATGCTTCGTACTTAGAAACGCTGCGCGATGGCTCGTGGTCGCCATCGGATTATGCAATTCACTTAACTCGCCGGGTGCGCGGCCTACCTTTCTGGTTCTCACTTGCAGCACATGGCACTGATGCATATACCGAAGCAATGGAAGAGACTTTAAACGTGGCACTTGCCGCTGCTGATTTAGTACGCGCTCATCCCAATCTAGAACTCGTAATGGAACCAGAACTTTCGATCGTCGCTTTTAAACGTACGGGATGGGCGGCTGTGGATTATCAAAAGTGGAGCGAGAAATTATTGGCAGATCAAATCGGTTTTATCCCGCCATCATCAGATAAAGGTGAAGTGATCTTACGTTTTGCCATAGTAAATCCCTGGACCAAGATCTCGGATATCTCAATGATTTTAGATACGCTCTAAATCCCACAATTTGTGCGCTCTCTAGTTTAAGATTTGCAATATGTCCGCGCTCGAAAATAACCAGCAAGAGAGCAATTCATTAAGCGACCTAGAAATTCGCATCTTGGATTTCGAATCTAATTGGTGGCGCTTTGCCGGTGCGAAAGAGTCAGCGATTAAAGAACTATTTGATCTAAGTGCACCTCGTTATTACCAATTACTTAACGATCTAATTGATCGGGAGGATGCCTTGACCGCCTCCCCTATGCTCGTTAAGCGCTTGCGCCGCCTCCGTGAGGCCCGCATGAATGCACGCTCCGCGCGTTAACTAGCCCTAACCCACCCTCGTTTTGCGCCTAGGAATAGAAGGCCGTAGATTTGGCGTTAGCACTCTCGGGGTGTGAGTGATAAAACACCCCCTAAAGCTAGAAACCTCTAAAGGAGTAATTACATGGCAAAGATGATTGCCTTTAACGAAGAAGCCCGTCGTGGCCTAGAACGTGGAATGAACGTACTCGCTGATGCGGTCAAGGTAACCCTTGGACCTCGCGGACGTAACGTCGTCCTAGAAAAGAAGTGGGGCGCCCCAACAATCACCAACGATGGCGTATCCATTGCTAAAGAGATTGAACTAGATGATCCGTGGGAGAAGATCGGCGCAGAGTTAGTTAAAGAAGTTGCGAAGAAGACTGATGATGTCGCAGGCGATGGAACAACTACTGCAACAGTTCTTGCCCAAGCGTTGGTACGCGAAGGTCTGCGTAACGTTGCCGCCGGTTCAAATCCAATGGCGCTAAAGCGCGGAATTGAAAAGGCAGTAGCAGCGATCGTCTCTGAACTCGCATCAATGGCTAAGAGCGTTGATTCCAAAGAGCAGATCGCAGCAACTGCATCTATCTCTGCCGCTGATTCCACAATCGGTGACATGATCGCTGAAGCGATGGATAAGGTCGGCAAAGAAGGCGTAATCACCGTTGAAGAGTCAAATACATTTGGTCTTGAGCTCGAACTCACCGAAGGTATGCGTTTTGATAAGGGTTATATCTCGCCTTACTTCGTAACCGACCAAGATCGCATGGAAGCAGTCCTGGAAGATGCTTACATTTTGATCGTTAACTCAAAGATTGCAAATATCAAAGATCTAGTACCTGTTCTTGAAAAGGTAATGCAATCAGGTAAGCCACTTGCGATTATCGCTGAAGATGTAGAAGGCGAAGCGCTCGCAACTTTGGTAGTTAACAAGATCCGCGGAATCTTCCGCGCTGCAGCAGTTAAAGCACCTGGTTTCGGAGATCGTCGCAAGGCGATGTTGCAAGATATAGCAATCCTTACCGGCGCAACTGTTATCTCTGAAGAAGTTGGTCTCAAGCTAGAAAGCGCTGGCCTAGAACTTCTTGGTCGCGCTCGCAAAGTTGTTATCAGCAAGGAAGAGACAACGATTGTTGAAGGCGGCGGAGATGACGCACAGATCAAGGGTCGCGTCGCACAAATTCGTTCCGAAATCGAGAAGTCAGATTCAGATTACGACCGCGAGAAGTCGCAAGAGCGTCTTGCCAAGCTCGCTGGTGGCGTTGCTGTAATCAAGGCAGGCGCAGCAACCGAAGTGGAACTAAAAGAGCGTAAGCACCGCATTGAAGATGCCGTGCGTAATGCCAAGGCTGCAGTTGAAGAAGGTATCGTCGCCGGCGGCGGCGTTGCACTTTTGCAAGCTGCTACACAAGCATTTAAGAAGTTAAAGCTTGAAGGTGAAGAAGCAGTTGGTGCAAAGATCGTAGAACTTTCGATCGAAGCTCCACTTAAGCAGATCGCAATCAACGCCGGACTTGAAGGTGGAGTCGTTGTAGAAAAGGTACGCCACCTAGAAGTAGGTTTCGGACTTAACGCTGCAACTGGCGAATACGTCGACATGATCAAATCCGGAATCATTGATCCAGCGAAGGTAACTCGCTCTGCATTGCAGAACGCCGCATCAATCGCAGCGCTCTTCATCACAACAGAAGCGGTAATCACTGATAAGCCAGAGAAGAAGCCAGCAGCCCCAATGGGCGATGGCGGCGGCGGAATGGATTTCTAATTCCATGATAAAAGAATTCGACGCGCAAGAGATTGCACGAAACGCTGCACTTGCGGGGGCTGAAAAGTCTTCGCAAGTCGGCGCTTTCATCTCTGTCGAATTCGAAGATGAGAATCGCGTCGCTAGTTATTTATTTGATGCAGATATTCAAGGTTATAAAGGTTGGCGCTGGTGCGTCACTGTTGCAAAGGTTGACGCATCAGCGGATCCAACTGTTTGTGATGTTGTAGTTCTTCCCGGACCAGATTCGCTACTTGCGCCAGATTGGATTGAATATAAAGATCGTATTCAGCCAGAAGATATCCAACCGGGCATAATTGTCCCTAGCGTTTTAGATGACACACGTTTAGTTGCGGGCCTCAACTCTTTAATTCAAGATGAAGGTTTAGATGCAACAGAAGTATTTGATCTTGGCTTAATGCGTCCGCGTGTACTTTCTGTAGAAGGCCGCGACCAGGCAAGTAAGCGTTGGTACACCAGTGACCGCGGACCAAATACGCCACTGGCACAGAACGCACCAAAGCCGTGCGCATCTTGCGGATTCTTTATTCCGATCGCCGGATCACTTCGTGCATCCTTTGGAGTATGCGCCAATGCGATCGCACCAGATGATGCGCGCGTGGTCTCAGTCGATCACGGCTGTGGCGCTCACTCAGAAGCTACGCTCAACAACTAGCTTTAATTCGGGTTCACGCCCGCCTTTGCTTGCGATAAACTTGCCCCCTGCCCGCATCCCGCGGCTAAACGAGTTCTGAAATTCTTATAAGGAGCACCCCATGCCTACAGGTCGCGTCAAATGGTTTAGCCTGGAAAAAGGTTTTGGGTTTATCTCTAACGATGAAGGCGAAGATGTTTATCTTGCAGCTACCTCACTCCCAGAAGGCGTAGCAACTGTTAAGCCCGGAACCAAGATCGAATTTAGCGTCATTGATAGCCGTAAAGGCCCACAAGCGATGTCAGTGCGCATTGTTGATACACCTGTATCGCTTTCCGAGAACTCACGCGCTAATAGCGATGATTTAGCTGCAATGATTGAAGACACAATTAAGATTTTAGATCGAGTCGGAAATGGTCTTCGCCACGGACGCCATCCATCAGGACCTGAAGCCGAACGTTTAGGACGTGTTCTGCGCGGTATTGCTGGCCAACTCGAAGCTTAAGTTATTTATATTCCGCTGCGCGCTGCGCGGCGCTTTGAGTAACGAACTCCCCAAACACCTAACGTTGCTCCCGCAACACAGGTCCAAATAACTTTTGCTTCGGCTCCGGTGATTGCTAAAACTAATCCAGCAATTATCCACGCAACAGTACCAAAAGTGATTAGAGTAACGACAGATTTAATCTCTGAACTCATGGAAGAAGCATACTCGTTATGGCGGTAAAGGCAGATGGCAACTGGCGCTCTTTCCGCCACCGCAATTATCGAATCTTATTTCCTGCAAATGCGGCATCAAATATCGGGACTTGGGCCCAACGCGTTGCGCAAGATTGGTTGATCTTAGAACTTACAGATAACAGCGGCATCTACCTTGGTTTAGTCACTGCAATTCAATTTGCACCTGTACTTTTCTTTTCACTCCAAGGGGGAGCTCTCGCTGATCGAATAAATAAGCGAAAGCTATTAATCTCCACCAACTTTGTTGGCGCCCTTTCATCTCTTGGGCTTGGACTTTTAGTTGTGGCTGGCAGCGTTCAGGTATGGCATGTATTTTTCTTCGCGCTAACTCTTGGAATCTCTTCTGCTTTAGATGCACCGATTCGCCAATCTTTTACCTCAGAGATTGTGGGGCATTCAGATATAGCAAATGCAGTCAGCCTAAATTCCGCTAATTTCAACGCCGGACGTTTGGTCGGCCCAGCACTTTCTGGCTTTCTTATCGCGCGCTTTGATACCGGTCCTTCCTTTTTAATTAATGCATCTACCTATCTCTTTGTCATATTGGCACTATTGCGGATGCGCGAATCTGATTTCTTTATCCAAGAGAAAAAAGTTACCCAAGGCACGATGCGCGAAGGTTTGGAATATGCCCTGGCCCGCCCAGATTTATACGTTGTGATGATGGTGGTCTTCTTTGTCGCCACCTTTGGTTTAAATATGCAGATCTTTAATGCGCTAATGGCGACTAAAGAATTCGGTAAAGGGCCAGCATCGTATGGGCTATTGTGAACCTATGTTGCTATTGGTTCGTTAACAGGTGCGCTCATATCTGCCAGGCTCGAGCGATATCGCCGAACTATCTTTGTAATTAAAGGTGGCGTAGTTTTTCACTCGCGATCACATTGCTCTCTATCGCTCCTACCTACACTTGGTACTCACTCTGGCTTCCGCTTTGTGGATTAAGCGCACTGATTATGTTGATCACCGCTAACTCATTAATTCAAGTAAATTCTGATCCGGCAATCCGTGGACGAGTCTCAGGTATTTACTTACTTATCTTTATGGGTGGTACTCCATTTGGCTCACCACTAATTGGTTGGTTAGTTGAGGTAATTGGCGTGCGAGAGACAATTGCTTTATGTGGACTTATCTCACTCGGTGCTTGCTTAACAATTTGGGCGATATTTCGAAATATAGTAAATCTGCCTCACGATATCTCTGTGGAAGGCGTTCTACCAGCTCCCTACGATGATCAGCGCTAGAAGGGTAATTAGCGTCAAGATCGTTACAAAACGTCGAGTGCGGTAGCTCATTTAAATATTATTCGCGCCGAGGTGCTTGGATGGTGAGAGCAGAACCATTGTAAAACCGATGGCAATTAAGACCGGCACCATTATGTAGGCGCGTGAGATCCCAAAGTTATCGCCGAGGATTCCGAGTAAGAGCGGTGAGCTAGCGATCGCTATTCCAGCGGCGATAGAACTCTTTCCGATTGCTAGATCGGGCCGTCCTTCGCTAAATGCCACCATCCGCAAAGTAAAGAGTGGGAATTGAACTGAAATACCTAGGCCAACCATAAATAAGGTAATCAGCGAGAAGATCAGAATATGCGAGGACCAGAAGAGTCCGAAGGCTATAAATTGAAGCGAGAGCGCCAGCTTTAACTGTTCATCAGCGTGGAATCTCTTTAGCACTCGCCCGGCATACCAACGACCTGTACCAACGCCAGTACCGAAGGCAATTACTGCAAGAGTTGAAATAGCAGCGGTAGCATCGGTGCGATCGCTAATAAGAGATGCCGACCAGAAAGATGTTGCGAACTCTGCGCTAATTGAGATAAAGAAACCTGTCCAAGAGAACCAGTAACCTTTAGATAACTTTCCGCGCTGTGGACCAGATTCATCTGGAATATGCGAATCTGGTTCAAACTTTCGCCCCTTAATGAATAGCGCTAGCGCAAATGGGATTGTGATCAAAAGCCCAACTCGCCATTGATCACGAACAATATTTGCAGTCGAGCCGATAATAAAGTTTCCTGTTACAAATCCAGCGATTGAGATGGCATTTAACTGCGCAACCGCGGTGTGAGAACGCGCTGCAAAGAGATGAGATCCGGCGGTATTAACATTGTTAATCACGACTGAAGTTCCAAGACCTGCAATTAGCGTTGCCACTAAAGTTAGTTGCACCGGAGGAGCAAAGACAAAGAAAGTTATACCTATTGAAAAGACCGATAGACCAATCCAGGTTGTATTTGATCGTCCAAAACGATGAACTAGCTTTGAGTTAAAACCACCAGCGATTATGGCGGCGACGCCTAAAGCAGTTCCGTGAAGCCCGGCGATACCGAGAGAAGTGCCCTGATCTTCCCGTAACAAAGCCTGTGAAGGACCAAATCCACCGGTAAAGAAATTGACCGTGGCCACTTGCAGCGCGAGCAGCCAGAACTGCCCGTTATGCTGAAAAGTTTTTGGCATCTATCTTTTACAGGGCTGCTACTACAAATTCGATAGATGCAGTCAACGCATCGATATCACTTGGATCAACAGCAGGAAACATTCCGATACGCAATTGGTTCTTACCTAATTTGCGATATGGCTCGGTATCTACGATGCCATTTGCGCGCAGCGCGGCAGCAACCGCAGTTGCATCAATGGCTTCATCAAAGTTAATTGTTCCCACAACTTTAGAGCGCATCGCTGGATCGGTTACGAATGGAGTTGTATATGAAGTCTTCTCTGCCCACGAATACAACTTCGCTGAAGATTCGGCGCTACGACCAGCGGCAAATTTAAGTCCGCCATTGGAATTCATCCATTCAATCTGGTCGGCTAGCAACATTAGAGTGATCAAAGCAGGTGTGTTATATGTCTGATCAAGGCGGGAGTTTTCAATTGCAATTCCGAGATCAAAGAAGGCTGGGACCCATCGTCCACTCGCCTTTATTTTTTCGGCACGCGCGATAGCGGCTGGACTCATTAGCGCCAGCCAGATTCCACCATCTGATGCGAAAGATTTCTGCGGTGCAAAGTAGTAAGTATCAAATTCTTTTGCATCAACATCTAGCCCACCTGCGGCGCTAGTTGCATCTACAAGAACGAGCGCACCATCGGTTCCGGCAGGACGCTTAATTGGCATTGCAACGCCAGTCGATGTCTCATTATGAGTAAGTGCGTAAACATCTACGCCAGCTTCCACTGCAGCTTGCGGATGCGAACCAGGTTCTGCCTTAATAACAGTTGGATCGCCTAAGAACGGCGCTTCTTTTGCAGCAGCAGCAAACTTAGAAGAGAACTCTCCGAAGACAAGGTGTTGCGATTTAGCTTCGATTAAACCAAACGTTGCGATATCCCAAAATGCAGTTGAGCCACCATTGCCGAGCACGACTTCGTAACCTTCAGGCAGTGCAAATAGCGAGTTAAGGCCTTCACGCACGCGGTGAACAACGTTCTTAACTGGCTTCTGGCGATGTGATGTTCCGAGTACCGACGAACCAGATGCTGCTAGCGCAGTTAGCGCTTCGGGGCGAATCTTTGATGGACCACAACCAAATCTTCCATCGCGCGGTTTTAAATTATCTGGGATCTTAATATCGGAGCTCATGGGCTAAGACTACGGGTAGTAGCGAGTGATCTCCCACTCAGCGTTGCTGTTAGCCCGCTCATAGCGCAGGCGATCGTGAAGCCGTGAATAGCGCCCCTGCCAAAATTCAATACTGATTGGCAGTACGCGATAACCACCCCAATGTGGTGGCTTTGGTACCAATGAACCTTCTGGCCACTTCTCTGCCGCGCCAGCAAATCTCTGCTCTAACTCTTCACGCGATGCCAGCGGAGCAGATTGTGCGCTCGCCCAAGCACCAATCTGACTAGACCAAGGACGCGAGGTAAAATAATCCGTAGATTCAGGTTCGCTAATTTTCTCTGCAAATCCACTAATCGAAACCTGTCGCTCCATTGCAAACCAAGGAAATAGAAGCGTTACTTGCGAATTCAACTCGATCGCTTGGGCTTTACGTGAAGAGTAATTTGTGAAGAAGGTAAATCCACCTTCAGAGATATCTTTCAATAAAACAGTACGGGTTGAAATATGCTCTTTCTCTCCCAGAGTTGATAGAACCATGGCATTGGGTTCGACGATAAAAGAATTCTCTGCCGCCTCTTTTAACTAGCCCGCGAAAGCGGCAAAGGGATCG
>JAQCAO010000036.1 GCA_027731885.1 Actinomycetota bacterium
CCAGAGAAATTTGAAAAGTAATTTCCGGGACGGGCGCTTCCTAAAATTTCAAAAGATGGCCCGCGCCCCCAAGTTGCTTCGATATAAATAGGAACTTTAGATTCAAAATTTGCCGCCCAGACATCAACGGCCGACTGAACTTTTGCCTTTGCCCACTCTGGGAAGTTGTTGTATTTCACAATGAACTTAGCCTTGGTCTCTAAATATGCGACCCTCGGCTTTGGAGTTGATTGGGTTGTTGTGGCAGGTCCAGCATAAATATTTCCCCATTGTGTCGCAGGACGAATTAATACCTGTGGTTTTGCTGAAGCCGGGCTGGAAAGTCCTGCGATAAAAATCGCAAAAGTTATGGAAAGAGCGAAGAATCGCTTCAGAGATTGCACTTTTTTCCTCGCCATAGCGCCTAACGGTATCAGGATGCCAGAATGTCTCCATGTCTTCCATTAGCCCCAATACTGATTTAGACCAGGTAATTGCTCGAATGAAATCAGAACGACCAGCGGTACTTAACTTCTCCGCTGTAACTGCGCGACCTGAACCCACATTAGATGAAGCTCGCGGAGAATTAGCGAGCGTTCTAGGACAGTTGGCTCACACGATTTTCTCAAATAAGTATGGACCGCTAGTTGGGACGGTAACCAAGACGACTGCAGAAACAGTTTTGAAGAGCGCGGAGGAGAATTTATATCGCGCCAAAGGAGATGCCACTTTAGTGATTCAAGAGTTAGTAGACCGGATATTTACTTCAAAGCCTAAAAAGAAAAATGAGTAATTTAATAACGATTTACTCTCGCCACGGTTGTCACCTTTGTGAGGATGCTGAAACAACACTCAACGAATTAAAGAGCGAGTTGAATTTTTCTATAGAAGTTATCTACATTGACGGAGACAGTAGCCTCGAGAAGTTATATGGAAATGAAGTTCCAGTTATTCATATAGATGGAGAGCACCACGACTTTTATAAAGTTGATCCGATAAGATTTAGATCTTCCCTTGAAAAACATCGTCAGCATCAATAATTCGGTATGAGTAACCTTGCTCAGCAAGGAAGCGTTGGCGGTTCTGAGCAAAATCTTGATCAATAGTGTCACGTGAGACTACTGAATAAAACTTTGCACCACGGCCATCAGCCTTTGGGCGAACGATACGACCGAGTCTTTGCGCCTCTTCCTGGCGCGATCCAAATGCGCCAGATACTTGAATGGCGATTGTTGCCTCAGGCAGATCAATCGAAAAGTTTGCAACTTTAGAGACAACTAAACAGGTGATCTCACCGGTGCGGAAAGCGGCAAATAATCTCTCACGCTCTTTTATCCGTGTCTCACCCTTGATGACCGGAACGCCCAAAGTCTCAGATAAATCATCTAATTGATCTATGTACTGGCCGATTACGAGAATCTGCTCGCCTGCGTGGAGAGCAACCAACTCTTCAACGACATTTCGCTTCGTTCTGGTAGTTGCGCAGTATCGGTATCGCTCTTCCGGTTCAGCTGTTGCGTAAGAAAGTCGCTCAGCTTCAGTTAAATTCACTCGGACCTCAATACATTCAGCTGGAGCGATGTAGCCCTGTGCTTCGATTTCTTTCCAAGGAACATCAAAACGTTTAGGTCCGATAAGTGAGAAAACCTCACCTTCCATGCCATCTTCGCGGACTAAAGTCGCAGTTAGGCCTAAACGTCGCCGCGATTGAATATCAGCGGTAAATCTAAAGATTGGCGCCGGAAGCAGATGCACTTCATCATAAATAATCAAGCCCCAGTCGTGAGTGTCAAATAAATCTAAATGTGAGTAAACGCCATTCTTCTTCTTGGTCATAACTTGGTACGTAGCAATAGTCACTGGGCGAATCTCTTTCTTCGCTCCCGAGTATTCGCCAATCTCATCTTCATTTAAAGTGGTGCGGCGCAACAATTCATCACGCCACTGTCGCGCTGCCACTGTATTGGTAACCAAAATTAAAGTTGTTGCTTTAGCATGTGACATAGCCGCTGCACCCACAATTGTCTTTCCCGCACCACACGGCAGAACTACTACACCTGAACCGCCGTGCCAAAATCCTTCAGCAGCCAATTCTTGGTAGGGGCGAATCTTCCAATCATTTTGCTTCAAGGCAATCTCGTGGGCTTGACCATCTACATATCCTGCAAAATCTTCAGCTGGCCAACCAAGTCGTAGCAATGATTGCTTGATGGCACCACGCTGACTGGGATGTACAACAATAGTTTCGGGATCGATACGAACACCAAGCAGGGGAGCGATCTTCTTAGCACGAATTACTTCTTCTAAGACGCCAACATCTGTCGTAATCAAGATCAATCCATGAACTGGATCTGCCTCCAGGCGTAAACGTCCATAACGAGACATAGTTTCGGCGACATCAACTAGCAGCGAATGCGGCACGGCATATCGAGAGTACTTAATCAGAGTGTCGATCACTAGCTCTGCATCGTGACCGGCTGCGCGAGCATTCCAAAGTCCAAGATTTGTTAAGCGATAAGTGTGAATATGTTCGGGCGACCGTTCTAATTCGGCAAACGGTGCAATTGCGCGGCGGCATTCAGTCGAAAGTGGATGGTCGATATCTAGCAGAAGCGTTTTATCGCTCTGAACAATTAGCGGGCCTTCGCTCATTTCAACAGCTCTTTGATAAATGCATGCAGTAAAGCGCTGCGCTCTTCAATAGATTTCAGGCTGAGCCATTCACTGGGTGCATGTGCGCCGCCACCAACTGCGCCTAAACCATCCAGTACTTGTGCGCCAGCAGCGGCCGCGAAGTTACCATCACTCGCCCCTCCAACTTCAGCACAACCTAACGGAGCCATCCCTATAGATTTTGCAAGGCCTTCAATCTTTTCATAAAGCGCTTTTGTTGATGAGGGTTGAAGCGGTGGTCGATTTAACCCACCCGAAATTTCAAGGCGCGCTCCAGCAACAGTTGCTTTAAATGATTTAATCGCGGTATCAACTCTCTCAATTTCAGATTGAGAAAATGATCGCGCATCAATCTCCAGCATCGCTAAATCCGGAACCGTGTTAGCGCTATTTCCAGATTTCAAAAGAGTCGGAACAACTGTTGTGCCGTGCTCTTTATTCTCCAGCGCTGCAAGTTGCAGGATTACATGGGCAATTTCAACTGTGGCGTTAACACCCTTTTCAGGCTCTAAGCCAGCGTGAGCAGCCAAACCCTGCACAGTTATCTTGTACATCGCAGTGCCTTTGCGCCCCGTCTTAACTTTGCCATCAAGTGATGCTTCTAAGACTAGAACCGCCTTTGCTGCAGCCGATAAATCCATAATCAATTCTCGTGAAGCAAACGATCCGGTCTCTTCATCAGTTGTGGCAACGAGAGCAACCCGATCGCCAACCCCATCAATATCTTTCAAGGCATAAAGTGCTTGAACAAAACCTGCCTTCATATCAAAGACTCCAGGTCCGCGAATAACATCGCCTTTGACTTCCCAGAGAGGTTGATATGAACCGTGTGGCCAGACGGTATCTAGATGAGCAAGTAAAAGTATTTCTGGTTGGTTAGCGCCCCACCAAAATACGGGACGTCCCTTTATCTCTTTGATTTGTGCTGGTGTTCCGAGAACTCGAGTAGCGATATCGCTGGCTAACCGAACTACGTTCTGGCAAGCGGCAATATCTTCGGTCGGCGATTCACATCGCACCAAAGCTTCAATTGCAGCCAACATAGGGTCAAGTCTGCCGTACTTAGCCTCATTCGTGCTCGTCATATCGCCGCCACCCCTGTTATGCGGGCAATTCTAAAGGTTTGCACCTCACCTGTGGCGTGATCACGTGCAATCAGCGAACCTGCAGACAGTTTTAAGGGATCAATAATGCGATGCGAAACCAAGCCATTGTTATCGGCATATCCAATTGATAGCGATGTGGCTGGTTGATTCTGCAGATAGTTAGCCAAGATATCTAAAGTTTCATTGGCAGTTGTGCGAGGTAGCGAACCGAGTGCGTTTGCTGCGATATTTCGCAAAGTACTTTGGCGGTGGCTAGATTTTTCTCCAGTTCGAAGTGCGCGTAGCGCCGCTTCCAATTGCAATTCATCAGGGCGATCGAATTCACCGATTATTCGCGGCGGACGCGCCTTTCCTTTTGCGCGTTGAATCCGCGGACCGCTTAGCAACGCTCCCTGCGAATCTTCTCCTGCCGGTAAATAACCAAAGCTTCGCAAAATAGACATCGCATCGGCAGCATCATGCTGGCAGATTAAAACTTCAGGAGATATTTGGCGCAGTGATAACATCTCTAAACGTTTATCACTAATAATCTGAGCGATAAGCGCTTGATCTTCACATCTAATAAATGCAGCGGTATTGCCAACTCGCAACTTCCCGTGCTTCTTTGCGACATCTGCAATCAAATACTCAAGCGGTTGTGGCATTGGAGTCTTTGAAGTCTTCTTCAAAAATGCCTTTATCTCATCTCCGGTGCGTCCATGATCTAAACCACGGCGGATAGTTGCTTCGCTAAAGCGATAGACCGTTGCCCCACCGCGACTTTCAATTTCCGCAAGTATCGCGAGCTCTTGGGCGATCTCGTGTTCCAGCGGTCCAGGTGCAATCGCTGTGTGATCGCTTTGAATGAGAATGTGATCAACAGGCTTGGGAAGATCTTCATCAATTTCGGATAGATCTGCACCGGTTAATAACCCAACTCCATACTTGGAAATAGCGCCCTGCCCAGTGATACCGAGCCATTCCGCTTCACGTAAATTCCAGATGATGTAATCACTTGGTATTCCACCACTTCGCTTAGCTGGTGTGTTCCATTGCGCTAGCGCAAGAAGAGATTCAATCTTCGGGGCAATTCCTTGGCTTTCGTGGAGCAAGCGCAGCGTTAATTTACGAATTGGCGCTGCGGCTACGCGATCTAATTCGGGGCCAAGAGGTGCAACGCTCTTTGACTCTTCTTTACCGACTAACCCGCTCATCCGAGATGTAATGAGCCACTGGGAAACAAGTGATTGCCAACGATCAGATGGTCTTTGTGTTAGCCATATATCAAATTGATTGGTTGGAAGAATCCGATCATCAGCATCAATGGTCAAAAGTCCGGCTAGGTAAGCCAATTCGGCTACGAATGCCGCGCAGTTTGAATCAACACCAAGGTGGTTAGAAATTATCTTTAAATCCCGCACCCCTAAACCGCCCGAACGAAGAGCATCGGCTGGTTCTTGCGCCCAGAAGTTAAGAATCTCTTCAGTCCAACGCAATATCGTTGACACATTAGCAATTGCCGCGAGTTGAACGCTCTTACTGTCTCGCTTGTCACCGCGCAGTTCAGGCGCCTGTATGAAAAGTTCTTTATATATTTTGCCACCACGTAAGTGAATTGCTACTTCACGCGGCATTAAAACAGTTTGCGAATTCGCGGCGACAACAAAGCCATTTTCCAGAAGCCACGCAACTCCAGCACCAGGTTTCTTTACATCGGCGACGGTTCCGCGCGGTGGTCCCCATACCATTGCATCGAGAGCTTTCTTTGCTGCGGGCGGTGCTTCCTCTAATTTCTTCAGATTTAACTTTGCCATAGATTGCGGACCCAACCCAGCAATATCGCCACCAAGCACTTCGCGCACCGTTGTTGGGAGATAAAGGCCATCTTTTCCTGTGTAAACCAATCCGCGTTCGATTAGCCCAGGGATCACAAAGAGCGCAGCTTTATCTGTAAGCGCCGTGATCTGCTTCTCTGAAAATGGTTCAGCAACCGCCACACAAGTTTCTAAAACTTGATATTGCCAAGCATTTAAAGAATCGATCGCACGAGCCAAACTAGGTGCCGAAGTTGCACGCACAGCAAGGGATGCAATATCAGGCGGAACTGGAGTTACGAGATCAGGTCGCTGAGAAAAGAGTGAAATTAGGGCAGCGTCATCCAGGGTACGTAAGTAATCTGCAAAGGAGCGCGTTTCCATAACTTGCCTACATTACTGGCAAGTGAGGTTAGAGCGCGAATTGGCTTTTTAATTTAGCGGGGTTTACGGCGGGGGGTAAGTCTGGTTCCGAGCCAAGCGATTCGAGAGACCATTGGCCCAAGTAAGCGGTTTAAAAATCTCATTCTGCGGAAGTCATGAATAGGCCAGCGTTCTTGGAGAGCGCGTATCCGTAATTTGGCATCAGGATTAATTGCCGAAGGATTTCCGACAGTTAATAGGAGCGGCAAGTCGTTATGGCTATCTGAATATCCAAAACAGGCTGTTAAGTCGAACCCATTTGCTTTTGCTAAATCTTGTATTGCAATCGCCTTTTCTTTTCCATGTAACAGTGGTCCATTCATTGCTCCGGTGTAATGGCCATCTGCAATCGCTGCTTTACTTCCGAGCGCGCCGGTAAATCCCAACCTTTCAGCGATTAACGTTGCCATATCTTCAGGTGCAGCAGTTACTAGCCAAACTTCAACCCCATCATTTAGATGTCGCTGTGCGATTTCTATAGTCCCCTCCCACAAAGCAGGCGAGACATACTCATCATAAATTTCTTGAGCAACAGCATTTATTTCTGAGACATTGTGCCCACCGATAAAATCTTGAGCAGATTTTTGAAAACGATTTATCTCATCTTGCTTTTCAGTACCCGTTAAGCGGAATCTCAGATTTGCTAAAACGAATCTCGAAATATCTGACTTGGTTAAAAAGCCACGGTGGTACATCCCGCGGCCGAGAAAGTAGATAGTTGAGCCCCGCACCAGGGTGTTATCGACGTCGAAGAAAGCCGCACGCCGAGGTGTGAGTGACATGTCACTACCCTAGCGATTAAGTGAGATATTGCCTTACCTTAAGACGCTTTATGCTTAGCGCTATGAGTTCAACGGTCCATGTAGTTCGCCATGGCGAAGTCGAGAATCCGCAGAAAGTTCTCTATGGTCGTCAACCAGGATGGCGCTTATCAAAGCGTGGACAAGAGATGGCCGAAGTTTTGGGAGAATGGTCTAAGTCAATAAATTTAGGAGCGCTACACGTTTCACCGCTTCAACGCGCGCAAGAGACCGCCGCACCTATCGCAAGAGCGCACGGAATCACAATCACAACTGATGACCGTTTAATTGAGGCGGAAAATCTATTTGAAGGAAAGAGCTTTGAAGTCGGTAGCGGAATCTGGAAACACCCTTCTACTTGGCGCCATTTGTACAATCCCTGGAAACCATCTTGGGGTGAACCTTATGAAGAACAGATCAACCGTATGTTGGCAGCTATTTTCGCCGCGAATAAAGCCGCGAATGGAAAAGATGCGATTGTCGTTTCACATCAATTGCCAATTTGGATAACGAGAAGTGCGATTGAAGGTCGCTCTATGTTGCACGATCCGCGCAAGCGCCAATGCACATTGGCATCAGTTACCAGTATTAATTTCGATGACGATGGCGTGGTCTCTGGGCTTACATATTCTGAACCAGCTGCACATTTATTGCCCAGCAAGAAGTGATGCAATACATGCGTAAATCATTTTCTACAATCGCACTCGCGCTTATTTTTGCAATAACTTTAACCGCTTGCGGTGGTGGAAGCTCAACCCCAGAAGAGAGTTTTATTGAAGGTAGCGGCGCTGTAACTAAAATTGATATTTCTGGCCGAAAAGCTGCGCCAGCTTTATCAGGGATGACGCTCAGTGGTAAAACTTTTATCTTCAACCCTGGCCAAGCTGCAGTTGTAAATGTTTGGGCATCTTGGTGCTCACCTTGCCGAGCAGAAATTCCAATTTTGATCGAGCTATCCAAGCAGTATCCGACTGTGCAATTTATGGGGATATTGACCCGTGATAATCCGGCTACCGCGGAAGCCTTTGCGCGCAGGTTTGCTATTCCTTATCCAACGTTTATCGATGACTCACTTTTAATTGGCTTTAAAGGGACCTTGCCCGCTAATGCAATTCCTTCGACTGTAATAATTGATAAAAGCGGCAATGTTGCGGCACGCATTTCAGGTGAAGTCACACTAACCTCATTGAGTAAGTTGATCAGAGAGATAGAATCAGAGTGATCGACTTCTTAATAAATCAAATATTTAGTGGCTTTCTATTGGCGGCATTGCCTATCGCAATTTTTGCTGGGCTAATCTCCTTTATTTCTCCTTGTGTTCTGCCTTTAGTGCCTGGCTACTTATCTTTCGCGGCGGGCTATTCCAATGCGAAGGGTCGAGTATTTCTGGGATCAGCGCTATTCGTACTTGGGTTTAGTGTTCTATTCATTTCTTATGGCGCGCTCTTTGGCGGAATTGGTGCTTACATCTCCACAAATGATGAAGTTATCACTCGGGTCCTGGGCGTCATAACAATATTTCTTGGATTGCTCTTTATGGGGCGCTTTCCTATGGCGCCCTCTTTCTCGCCAAAAATATCTACAAATGGTGGGCTAATCGGTGCACCGATCTTAGGATTTCTCTTTGGGATCGGTTGGACGCCTTGTATTGGTCCAGCTTTAGCCACGGTTCAAACGCTAGCGTTTCAAGAATCTAGCGCCGCCCGTGGCGCAATTCTTTCATTTGGATACTGCATCGGATTAGGTGCGCCATTTATAGCATCAGGCCTTTATTTAGATAAATCTGAACGCTTACGAAAGTTCTTAACTAAGCGAGGAGACTTAATCAGCAAGATTGGTGGAATTTTCTTAATCTTGATTGGTATCGCACAACTACTTGGATTGTGGTCAGATTTGATGGCGTCGTTACGCTCGATAATAACTGATTTTACACCGGTGATTTGATGACAACCGAACCAACTCTTCCAGAGCTCGGCGCAACTGGCTTACTGCGCTTTATGTGGCGCCAGCTAACTAGTATGCGCACCGCACTTATCTTATTAATGATGTTAGGTGTGGCTGCTATTCCTGGCTCTTTTATTCCGCAGCGGGCTCAGAATCCTATGGCGGTGCGCCAATACTATATCGATCAACCAGAGTTAGCCCGCTGGATCGAACGCTTCTCAGGATTCACAGTTTATTCATCACCTTGGTTTAGCGCGATTTATATCTTGCTATTTATCTCGCTGATTGGTTGTGTTCTGCCGCGATCATTTGAACATTTCCAGGCGATGCGCGCCTTGCCACCAATGACGCCACGAAATTTATCTCGCATGGAATCTTTCCAAGAATTCGTGGGTAATGGGTCAGAATTTTCTAAAGCCCAAGAATGGTTTAAAAAAGAACGTTTTCGGATTCGTAACGAGGAAGGCGCTATTTCTGCCGAAAAAGGTTATTTACGCGAGACCGGAAATTTACTATTCCACTTGTCGCTGATCTTAATTTTAATTGGCGTTAGCGTTGGATCATTATTCGGAATGCGTGGTGAAGCAATTGTAAATAAAGGCGAGCGCTTCATTAACCTTCCTACATCTTACGACAATCTCCAATTTGGAAAATTAATTAAAGAAGATTCTTTACAACCATTTACTATCGAAGTCCTTGATTTCGTTGCCAAGTATGATCCTGTGACAAACGCACCGAAGGATTACACGGCTACCGTCCGCATTACAAATTCGGGTGAAACAACTTCAAAGATCAAAAGCCTGAAAGTAAATAGCCCACTTACCTTCGGAAATACTCGCGTCTATTTACAAGCCAATGGTTACTCTCCGATAGTTACAGTTCGTGACTCAACCGGGCAGGTAGCGCTGCAAGGACCAGTCACATTTCTGCCACAAGATGGAAACTTGCGTTCGATTGGATCGATAAAGGTTCCGGATGCCGATCCGCAGGTTGGATTTGTAGCGAGTTTCTTACCGACATATGTCCGCGATGGGAGCGAAGGTGGAATCTCTGTATTCCCAGAAGCGCTAGATCCCAAGATGCTCTTCTCTATTTGGGAAGGTGATCTCGGTCTAGATTCAGGAATTCCACAATCTGTCTATCGAATTGATACTTCGAAGATGAAGAGAATCGCACTTGCATCCCTTAAACCGGGTGAGAGTTATTCATACCCGCAAGGTTCGATCACCTTTGAAACCTTTGTGCCTTGGATAAACCTGCAGATCGTCGATGATCCGGGCAAGGGTTACGCGTTGTACGGAGCGATCGCTGCGATTTTAGGGTTGCTTGCCTCGCTCTTTGGCAGACGCCGCCGCATTTGGATAAGGATCACATCAACTGGAGTTGTAGAAGTTGCTGGACTGGCTAAGAATGGGGCACCGGGGTTGGATATAGAAATAGAGCGTTTTGTTTCGCACTTGAAAAAGGAGATGTAGATGCTAGTTACGTGGGCATATATCTCTAACTACCTTGTTTATTCAGCAATGGGAGTCTTCGCCTTATCTTTCTTGGCACATGCTTTTGAGACTGCGTGGGCGGTTCGCGCACCTGAACAAAGCGCTAAAGATACGGGCAGCACGTTAACTAAGACTTTGGATTACACACGTACAGAGCGTGCGGCACGTATCGCAACAGCGCTGATGATCTTAGGATTTTTACTTCTACTCGGCGGCGTAATCGCCCGTGGAATTTCTGCAAAACATGTCCCTTGGGGCAATATGTATGAATTTTCAATCTCCGGAGCGCTAGCTTTTACCGGCGCATATTTATTTGCACTTCGTAAACACGATCTGCGCTGGCTCGGTTTATTTGTTTCGATCTCAGCTCTTCTCACTGTCGGGACTGCGATCACCTTGCTCTATCGCGATAGCGCACCGCTTGTCCCTGCCCTGCAGTCAACTTGGTTGGTAATTCACGTGATGGCTGCAATCATTTCTGGCGGAGTTTTCTTATTAGCAAATGTCATCGCCGGTTCATATCTATATCTAGAAGCTATGGAATCACGCGGCGAACGAAAGCCTTGGGCTAAGCGATTGCCAGATTTAGAGACTTTAGATCAACTCTCATATCGCCTGATCGCCTTCGTCTTTCCACTTTGGACATTTTCGGTCATTGCTGGGGCAATTTGGGCCGAGGCAGCATGGGGCAGATACTGGGGTTGGGATCCAAAAGAGACTTGGGCATTTATTACTTGGGTTGCTTACGCTGCATATTTGCATGCGCGCGTAACTATTGGTTGGCGCGGAAAGCGTGCAGCGTGGCTATGTTTATTTGCTGGATCTACATTTTTATTTAACTATGTATATGTCAATGTTTGGGGCACAGGAAAGCACACCTACAGCGGTCTTTGATAGTTAATTAGAGTCTGCGTAGAAAATCTGGATCATCATCTGGTGGCAACATGCGGCGCTTGGGAGAACGCGGACCACGTTCTCCGCGCTCGCGCCCAATAACGAGATAAGCGATGCCGCCAAATGGTTGCAGTAAAACTATTGCCAGCAGCCATCCCCACTTAGGAATTTTCTTTATTTGAGAATCATCGCGACGTGCGCAATCAATAAAGGTATACAAAGTTAAAACCAGTGAGGCGATAAAGATGAAGGCTTGCAACTTGATCATGCTCCTATTCTAGCGAAAGTTAGATGGCTAGGCCGAGTGCAAAGAGAATGGCAAAGACCAGTTGCAACTTCCCAGTTTTA
>JAQCAO010000037.1 GCA_027731885.1 Actinomycetota bacterium
TTGACCAGATGAAGCGTTTAGGAGTTAGCGTTGATTGGTCGCGCGAGCGATTCACAATGGATGAAGGTATGTCCAAGGCGGTTGTGTCGATCTTTAAAAAGATGCACGACGCTGGACTGATTTATCGCGCTGAACGAATCATCAACTGGTGCCCACGCTGTTTAACTGCCCTGTCTGATATCGAAGTAGATCACCAAGATGACGCTGGAGAATTTGTACAGATTCGATATGGTGAAGGCGAGCAATCCATAGTTGTTGCCACTACACGCGCTGAAACCATGCTTGGTGACGGTGCTGTCGCTGTTCATCCAGATGACCCGCGTTATAAACATTTAATCGGGACTGAAGTACTTCTTCCTTTAGTAAACCGAATGATCCCAATCATTGCTGACGAGCTGGTTGAGCAAGATTTTGGAACCGGTGCTGTAAAAGTTACTGCAGCTCACGACCCAAATGACTTTGAAATGGCGATGCGCCATAACGTGCCCTTTGTTGTGATCATGAACGAACACGGCGTCATGGCTGGCACCGGAACAGAGTTTGATGGAATGGATCGCTTTGCCGCCCGAATTGCTGTGGTTGCAAAGCTAAAGGAGCTGGGACGTTTGGTCTCAGAGAAGCGACCTTACATACACGCAGTTGGACATTGTTCTCGTTGCGATATAACTGTAGAGCCGAGACTTTCCAAGCAATGGTTTGTGAAAGTTGCTCCACTTGCTAAAGCATCTGCAGATGCAGTGCGCAGCGGCGCAGTTAAGATAGAACCAGAAGCTCTCTCGCCTCGTTACTTCGAGTGGGTCGACAACATGCATGACTGGTGTATCTCTCGCCAGCTCTGGTGGGGACACCGAATTCCAGTTTGGTATGGACCTAACGGAGAAATCAAAGTTGTTGGTCCTGATGAAGTTGCACCTGATGAGTGGACTCAAGATCCAGATGTTTTAGATACTTGGTTCTCATCTGGTCAGTGGGCATTTTCTACCTTTGGTTGGCCAGAAAAGAGTGCGGATCTAGCAAAGTTTTATCCAACTAGCGTTCTCGTCACGGGCTATGACATCCTATTTTTCTGGGTAGTACGCATGATGATGATGTCTACATTTGCAATGGATGGCGTAGCGCCATTTAAAACGATTATGTTGCACGGTTTAGTCCGTGATCAATTTGGCAAGAAAATGTCTAAGAGCCGCGGAAATGTAATTGATCCCATTGAATTTATGGATAAGTACGGCGCAGATGCGCTGCGCTTTACTCTCGCGCGTGGCGCAAATCCGGGCACTGATCAGGCTTTGGCTGAAGACTGGATCGGCGGATCGCGAAATTTCGCAACGAAGTTATGGAATGCCACCCGCTTTGCGATGTTAAATGGCGCAACCACTGTCGGCCCACTTCCAGAAGTTTCATCATTTAACGCTATTGATCGCTGGATCCTCTCGCGACTTAGCGAAACTTTGCGCGACGTTGATTCACTTCTAGGAGGATATGAATTTGCGCGTGCCTGTGAAATTCTCTATCACTTTGCTTGGGATGATCTGTGCGACTGGTATCTCGAACTTTCTAAAGAAACCTTCGCCTCAGATAAAAAGGCGCCCTCACAACGCGTACTTGGCCACGTTCTTGATCAATTACTGAGAGTTCTGCACCCGATAATGCCATTTATCACTGAAGAGCTCTGGTGCACTCTCACGGGTGGAGAATCGCTAGTAGTTGCACATTGGCCAGAAGCAAATCCAACCCATATAGATAAGAGTTCTGAATCGCTAGTTCGCGCCATGCAAGAAGTAGTCACAGAAGTTCGCCGCTTCCGCAATGACCAAGGCTTAAAACCATCCCAGAAGGTTCCCGGTCGCTTCCTTGGATCTTTCGATATTACAAAGTACTCCAGCGCTCTCAGTTTCTTGCTAAAGCTAGAAGATAAAGAGTTCACGCCATCTGCCACCTTGGAGATCGCTGGAGTAAAGATCGAACTTGATTTGACTGGCTCGATAGATGTTGTTGCAGAGCGTGCTCGCTTAGAGAAAGATTTATCAGCTGCCAAGAAAGATTTGCAGACCGCTGAAGTAAAACTTGGCAACGCTGGCTTTATGGCGAAAGCACCAGCAGATGTAGTTGTGGAAATTAAAGAACGCCTTACCAAGACTTCTGCTGATATAGAGCGCATTACCGCAGCCCTTGCCGCGCTGAAATAAACCGATGAACAACATAAGCCCAGATGATCAGGCGCGTATTGACGCCATTGAAAAAGCGCTGCTTGCTCGTTGGCCGGAAACTCGCATTGCCCCGACTCTTGAGCGAATCAGTGCGCTCGTTGATATTTTAGGCTCACCACAACTGTCTTACCCGACTATCCATATCGGCGGCACAAACGGTAAGACCACTACTTCGCGCATGATCGACTCACTTTTATTCGAAATGGGTTTGCGCACTGGACGTTTTACCAGCCCACACCTGGAAAGTTATCTAGAACGCATCTGCATCAATGGAGTACCGATCGATGCGAAGGAATTGATATTCTCATTTAACGATATAAGTCCTTATTTTGATTTAATGGATAGCAAATTTGAGCATCCGATCTCCTTTTTTGAGGCAATTACTGCGCTGGCATTTGCCGCATTTGCAGAGCATCCAATAGATGTTGGGGTAATCGAAGTCGGTATGGGCGGCACATGGGATGCCACAAATGTGGTGGATGCTGATGTCTCAGTAATTACTCCAATTGGATTGGATCATATGGAGTACTTAGGAAGCACGATTGGCGAAATCGCAGCAACTAAAGCAGGGATTATCAAAGAACAGGGCTTTATTGTCTTAACGCAACAAACCCCCGAAGCCGCCGTAGAACTATTGCGTCGTGCCGCAGAAGTCGGTGCAGATGTTGCACGCGAAGGCTTGGAGTACTCGATAGATTCGCGCGCTGTGGCAGTTGGCGGACAGTTGATTTCAATAACCGGATTACGTGGACATTACGATGACATTTTCTTACCTCTACACGGAAAGCACCAAGCTTCAAATGCCGCAGCCGCGTTAATCGCCGTTGAGGCTTTTTTCGGTGAGCAAGATTTAGATATCGATGCCGTCCGAGCTGGATTCGCTAATGTAACTTCACCAGGACGTTGTGAAATCATCCATCGCGATCCCACGATTATTTTAGATGCTGCCCATAACCCACATGGAGCTAGGGCAATAGCAGAAACGATTCAGAGTGAATTTACCTTTGATGAAGTAACTGGGATCGTTGCCTTGATGGCCGATAAGGATGCGCTGGGAATTCTGCAGACACTCGAACCCGTAATGAACCAAGTAATTGTTACAACTAACTCTTCTGAGCGCTCAATGAGCGTGAGCGATCTAAAGGCCTTAGCCAGCCAAGTCTTTGGAGCAGATCGCGTCTTCGCCGAAGACAGTTTGCAAGGCGCCATAGATCGCGCAGTTAAAGATGCGATTCGTCCACTTAGCGATGAATCACTTGCCATTTTGATTACTGGATCGGTCGTAACTGTCGGTGAAGCTCGCACCGCAGTTCGGAAGAAATTCGCTAAATTAACTGGACAGGGTGAAAAGTAATGCGCGTACTTGGGTCGGCCGTTCTTTCAATGGAAATCTTAATTATGGGATTTGCAATGTTATTGGCGAAAGATACTCACGGAACTTTTTCAATAACTTATGGGTTTGTAGTTATCTTTTTGATGATTTATTCCATTCGCTTACTCAAGAAACGTTCAGGCTGGATTCTTGGATCAATTCTTCAATTTGCGATGGCGGCTTATTCCTTGATCGTGCCATTGATGCTAATCGTAAATCTACTCTTCATGGGGTTATGGGTTGCGGCGATAATTGTTGGGCGCAAAGGTGAGGCGGCGCGGGCGGCGCTTTTGGCGCAGGGCAAACCAGGGGAAAATCCCGTGGCGCCAACACCCCCAGATGCCTAATAGACTGAGGCAGTGAGCACCGAAAAGACCCTAATCCTCATCAAGCCTGATGGCGTTCGCCGCCAATTAATCGGCGAAGTTATATCAAGAGTTGAAGGTAAGGGATATATAGTTACAGCGCTTCGTATGATGCAAGCAGATCGTGCACTGCTTGAGCGTCACTACGAAGAGCATAAAGGTAAGCCTTTCTTCGAACCACTCGTTGAATTTATGATGTCGGGCCCAATAGTTGCGATTGTGGCTGAAGGCAATCGTGTAATTGAAGGTTTTAGATCACTGGCTGGTGCAACTGATCCAACAGTTGCAGCCCCCGGAACAATTCGCGGTGATTTGGCTCGTGATCAAGGAACAAAAGTAGTTCAAAATATTGTGCACGGATCTGATTCACCAGAATCAGCTGCGCGGGAAATTGAAATTTTTTTCGGCAAGTAAGTTCAAGAAAATAACTGAAGGGTAAAAAATGAGTAATAGAATGTCATTCATTGGCCGAGATATGGCGGTCGACTTAGGTACCGCTAACACCTTGGTCTATGTGCGCGGGCGTGGCATCGTACTTAATGAGCCTTCAGTTGTTGCCGTCAATCAAGACACTGGCGGAATTCTTGCAGTTGGTCTGGAAGCTAAGAAGATGATCGGTCGTACACCTGGCAATATTGTCGCGATCCGTCCTTTGAAGGATGGTGTGATCGCAGACTTCGATACCACAGAGCGCATGCTTCGTTACTTTATCCAGAAAGTTCACCGTCGCCGTTATCTTGCTAAGCCACGTATCGTAGTTTGTGTTCCTTCTGGAATCACAGGTGTGGAACAGCGCGCCGTTAAAGATGCTGGTTACGCAGCTGGAGCGCGCAAGGTTTACATAATTGAAGAACCAATGGCTGCAGCTATCGGCGCCGGACTTCCGATTCACGAACCAACAGGAAACATGGTTGTTGATATTGGAGGCGGAACAACTGAGGTAGCGGTTATTTCACTCGGTGGAATAGTCACTTCACTCTCAATCCGCGTAGGTGGAGACGAACTCGATCAATCGATTATTAACTGGGTAAAGCGCGAATTTTCACTACTTCTTGGTGAGCGCACAGCTGAAGAAATTAAGATGGCGATCGGTTCGGCTTACCCATTGCAAGGTGAAAATGATGCTGAAATTCGCGGCCGCGACCTCGCAACTGGTCTACCAAAGACAATTGTTGTATCTGCTGCTGAAATTCGTAAAGCGCTCGAAGAACCTGTTAACGCAATCATCAACGCTGTTAAGAGCACTCTAGATAAATGCCCACCAGAGCTTTCATCAGATCTTATGGATCGTGGAATTGTTCTAACCGGTGGAGGAGCTCTGCTAAAGGGCCTTGATGAGAGACTTCGTAAAGAAACTAGCATGCCAATTCATATTGCGGATCGTCCATTAGATGCAGTAGTTGAAGGATCCGGTAAGTGCATTGAAGAGTTCGAAGCCCTTGAAAAGGTTTTGATCTCTGAGCCACGTCGATAGGTTTTAAAGATGCGTAACGGCGGCGATAACCGCGGTCGTCTGCTGCTGATCTCATTGATCGTCACTTCGCTTCTTTTGATCACTTTAGATTTACGGGGAGTCCAAGTACTAGATGGGGTCCGCCGCGGAACACAAACGGTAATCTCGCCATTTCAATCTGTCGGAGCTAAGATCTTTAGACCAGTTGGAAACTTCTTCTCAGATGTAACTCAATTGGGTCGCACCCGTGGCGAGATTGAAAAGTTAAAGACCGAGAATGAAGAGTTGCGCCAGAACTTAATTAATCGGCGTAATGCTGATTCAGAACTTGCTCAACTTAAATCTGTTTTAGATTTGGCAGGAGCCGCTCGATATAGAGTCGTAGGCGCAAAAGTTATTTCACTTGGTTCTACATCCTCTTTCACCCAAACAATTTCTATAGATGCGGGCGCCAATGATGGGGTGCGCGAGAATATGACGGTAATTACGGGGCTTGGCCTAGTCGGCGTTGTAAAGATTTCTTATCCAAATAGCGCACTTGTGCAACTTGCTTCAGATCCAGCCTTCCGAGTCGGAGCTCGTGTGGCTGGTAGCCAACAGATAGGAATTGTTAGCGGACAGGGCACCAGTAAAGGCGTACTGCAATTACTTGATAATCAGACGACTTTAAAAGTTGGTGATGTTATTTTGGCGCGCGGTAGTCAAAACAATCGTCCCTTTGTTCCTGGGGTACCAATTGGTGAAGTCACAGCCGTTGATAACGCCGCAGGAGCGGTCACGCAAACAGCAGATGTAAAACTCTTCGCCAATTTTGCAACGCTTAGCGTGGTCGCAGTTGTTGTTGGTTCTCCTAAAGATGATCCGCGTGATGCACTGGTGCCGAAAGCGCCAATTCCAACGCCAATTCCAACTGTGACGGTATACGCCACACCTTCCGAATCGCCGAAGCCATAAATGTTCGCTCGTCGCTTCTTTATCTCATTTCCAATTTTCGCGTTGATCTACCTGATCCAAGAGTCGGTGGTTAGCCAATTTCGAATCTTTGGTGGAGGCTTCTCGCTCTTTCTTGTATTTACCCTTCTCTGGTCCGCCCTTGGTACTCCCGAATTAGGCGCACTAACTGGATTTGGCGCTGGATTACTTATGGATTTATCCCAAACCACATCTGGTCCGATGGGTCAGTGGACGCTAATTATGATTTTAGCGGGATTTGCTATCTCGTATCTGGGTTACGGAGATGATAACTTTCGCGGCAATCCAATTTCACTTGTTGTAATCGTTGCAATTGCGGTTCCGATTACCAGACTTGCTTATTTAGTGATCGGCTTAATGTTCGGCAGTGAATTGGGAAGTACTCTCCAAGTATCTATCTCCTTACTTGCATCTGCGCTCTGGACTATTGCCTTTGTTCCGCTATTAATGCCCTTTGTCACAAGAATTCATAGCACCCTCTTTGAAGAGAAGAGTCGGGGATGAATCAACGCGCAAGACTTAGCCTCTTAGTAGTGCAAGTTCTTATTCTCTCGTTATTACTTGGGCTATTAGGACGCCTCTTCTATCTGCAGATTGCAGCGGGTCCAATATATCGTGATGCCGCTCTCTCAATCCAAAGTCGTGATGTTGTAACTCCCGCTACTCGCGGTTTGATCGTTGATTCATCAGGTGTGCCGCTAGCGCTAAATAGAGTCGGAATTGCAGTTACAGTCGATCGAACCATGATTGACCGGCAACCCGATAAAGGCGTTACGGTTTTGCGCGATTTGGCAAATCTCTTAGATCTTAAATATGAAGATGTATACCAGCGCACTCGCTTGTGTGGTGAGTTACCGGCAGGAACTCGTGCTGGTTGCTGGACGGGATCACGCTTTCAGCCGATTCCAATAACTAAGGAAGCTGATCCGGAAATCGCGCTACGAATTGTGGAGCGCTCAGATCAGTACCCAGGTATATCTGCGACACCAGTTTCAATTCGAAACTATCCCGGTAATGCCGGATTAAATGGTGCGCATTTACTTGGATACGTTGGTCCGCTGACCGAGGGCGACCTAGCGGGAGAAAATGGGCGAAGTTATTTCCGTTCTGAGGTAATTGGCAAAGCTGGCTTAGAAGTTCAATACGATGAATATTTGCGCGGGACTCCAGGAATCAGAACGGTAATTGTGGATCGTAGAGAAGCGGTGACGCGCACAAGCCAGAATTCAAAACCTATCGGTGGAAATCATTTGGTGACTAGTATCGATGCACGGGTACAAGCCTCAGCTGAAAGCGCTTTAGAAGATGCGGTACGCAGAGCTCGTGCATCTGGTTATCCATCAGATGGCGCCGCCGCTGTTGTAATGGATGCAACAAATGGTCAGATACTGGCTTTAGCTTCTTATCCAACCTTTGACCCAAATTCTTATGAGCGAGGTCTTACCGTTGCCGAGGCTAAGAATTTATATAGCGCTAAGGCGGGCGTTCCTGCACTATCGCGCACTATTCAAGGAGTCTTTGCTCCAGGTTCTACATTTAAAGTCGTCTCAGTTGTTGCGGCAGCAAAAGCCGGATATAACTTAAATGCGAATTATGACTGTCCTTCAGAGGTTGAAGTAGGAACTCGCGCCTTTCAAAACTTCGAAAGTAAAGCGCAAGGTGTGATTTCGCTGAAGAAAGCCATTGCTGTCTCTTGCGACACGATTTGGTACCGAATTGCATTTGATGAATGGCTGCGCGATGGTGGGCTAAAGCCGAGATCCGATGCTAATGACTACTTCTACAACGCCGCCAAAGGCTTTCAAGTTGGAACCAAGACAGGTATAGACCTGCCATCTGAATCATCTGGAAGGTTAGCGGATCGAGAGTGGCGCAAGTCTTGGTATAAAGAAAATAAAGATTTTTACTGCAACTACAAAACTCGCGCCCCACAGAGTAAGCAGACCGCGTTCTTAGTTCAGCTAGCCTATGAAAATTGTTTAGATGGAGATAAAATTCGTGCCGGAGACGCAGTTAACTTCTCGATTGGCCAAGGCGATACAGTAATCACTCCACTTAAATTAACTCAGATGTATGCCGCTATCGCAAATGGTGGAACTCTTTGGAAGCCAACTATCGGCAAAGCAATTGTAGAAACTGATGGAACGATTGTTAAGGCTTTCGAAAGAGAAAAGGTTGGCACATTGCCAACAGATAAAAAGACGCTTCGTTTCTTGCAGAGTTCGCTGCGTGAGGCTGTGGTCAGTGGAACTGGCGCAGCACCCTTCAGCGGCTTTCCTATAGAAATCAGCGGTAAGACTGGTACTGCAGAAGTTTTCGGAAAGAATCCAAACGGAAGCGATAAGGCAGATACATCTTGGTTTGCGTCGTACGGCCCAACAAAGAAGCCTCGCTTCGCAGTAGTGATGATGGTCAGCCAAGGTGGATTTGGAGCATCTACTTCCGGCGTTGGCGTGCGAAAGATTTATGAAACGCTCTTTGGCGTTTTGGGTACAAAAGTTGCTTCTGAGAAGATAATTTTCCCAAGTGGGGTCCCGCCAGTAACCTTGCCGAAGATATCTCCAGCGACAAAAGTTAAGGGGGCACGGTGAGTTTAGCTTCCCAACGAATTAACTACCGTAAGAGTTCTAGACCCTCTGCCTTTGCTGGCTTTGATCCAATTTTAACGATCGCAGTCGGGCTGCTGCTGATTATGGGAACCCTCTTGGTTTATTCAGCAACCCGCAATTGGTATGCCGCAAATGGTTTGGATCCAGAATATTACTTAAAGCGACACGTTATCAATATTTTGATTGGTTCACTGCTGGCTTGGGGGACGACGGTAATTGATTATCGGTTGCTGCGTGCCTACACACCAATACTTTGGATAATCTCAGTTATAGCCCTGACTGCAGTGTTGATTCCAGGTATTGGTGATGAAAGAAATGGCGCAAGAGCTTGGATAGGCCTGCCTTTTGGATTCCAATTGCAACCAGCCGAGCTGGCGAAAATTTCAATTATTGTAGGAATGTCATTAATCTTATCTGAGCGAACCCACGACAGCGATGCTGCTCAGCATCGTGATGTTATGCAGGCACTTATTGTCGCTGCCATCCCGATTCTGCTGATTGCGGCTCAACCCGATATGGGAACCATCTTCATAATCAGTATTGCGGTGGTAACGATAATCGCTGTCTCCGGAGCGCCTATGCGTTGGGTGGTTGGCTTGATATTGGTTGCAGTTATCGGAAGTTTTGCGGCGGTAAAAGTTGGTGTAGTAAATGACTACCAAGTAAAACGATTACAAGCCTTTGTCGATCCAAATTTGGATGCACAGGGCAGTGGATATCAATTACGACAAGCACGAATCACTATTGGATCTGGTGGCTTAGTCGGTACCGGTTTATTTAATGGACCTCAGACAAGTGGCAGATTCGTACCAGAGCAACAGACTGACTTTATTTTTACAGTTGCGGGAGAAGAACTTGGATTTCTGGGTAGCGGATTTATAATAATTCTCTACCTAATAGTTTTGATGCGCGCATTTGGCATCGCCCGAAGATCGAGTGACCCCTACGGGAAGCTAGTTTGTACGGGAGTTATTGCCTGGTTTGCATTTCAAGCATTTGAAAATATTGGGATGACCCTTGGCATGATGCCGATGACAGGCGTTCCTCTTCCCTTTGTCTCATATGGCGGATCAAGTATGTTCGCCACAATGATCGGATTTGGCTTGCTTCAAAACGTGCATGCCCGTCACCGCGGGTGATTGAGCGTAAAGTAAGGGTCATTTGACGCTTTAACGCGAAGTTGTGGCATACTTCAACTAACAGTTCAGCGCGGCTCGCGAACCAATTCGCGAATAAAGCCAGCGGCGGACTAACAAAGATTTGCTTGAAGAATTTACGCAGGTCAACCCACTGGTTGCCAGCCTGTTAAGTGACTACAAGCCAGAGCGCGTTAATTAACGCATAGAGGATTTGGTGCCATGGCGATTGAGCCAAAGTCGCCGCGCAAGCGTGCGGTGAAAAAAGTAAGTAAGAAGAAATCTCTAGCCGCAGATACATCAACGGAAACTGTTGATACATCTGTTGCTGAAGCAACCGAAAGTAAGAGCAAGAAGAGAGCACCGGCTATTCCGGTCTCAATTTTCCAAGCAGCGACAACCGAGAAAGCTCCGAAGGCTGCCCGAAAGAGCGCAGTTAAAGACGTCGCTGCAAAAAACGCTACAGAGGGCGCTGCACCAGATGAGGGCGCTGCACCAGCAGATGATGAAGATTCACGTGGTGGTCGCAATCGCCGCCGCCGCCGTGGTGGTCGCGGACGCCGTAAGCCAAGTGTTGATGGCGTAGATAGCTCAGAATTAAATGAAGATGGTGATGAATCAAGCTCTGAAGCAGTCGATGAAGGCGCAGAAGGTGCCACACATCGCCGTCGTCGCCGCCGTCGCGCAACTGGTGAGGGCGTAACACCAGGTGAGATTGTTGATGAAGATGGTGTAATCACAGTTGTTAAGGTGCGCGAAGTGCGCGAACGCACCGAACGTCCGACACGTAGCGAACGCACCGAACGAGGAACTCGCAATCGCCGTGAACGTAGCGGACGATCTGATCGTTCCGATAATCGTGGCGAATATCGCGAGCCGTATCGCCGCCGCGGAACAGTTATTACAGATGGGGAATTTCTTGCCCGTCGAGAAAATGTTGACCGCGAGATGTTGGTTCGCCAAATCGGTGATCGAATTCAAATTGCCGTTATTGAAGATAAGGTAATGGTTGAGCATTATGTAAATCGAAATGCCAACGTTTCCTATGTCGGCAATGTTTATTTGGGCCGAGTGCAGAACGTTCTTCCTTCAATGGAAGCTGCATTCGTTGATATCGGCAAGGGTCGCAACGCGGTTCTTTATGCTGGAGAAGTTAATTGGGATGCGGCTGGTATTTCTGAATCACAGCCTAGAAAAATTGAAATGGTTTTAAAGACTGGCCAGCCAGTACTTGTCCAGGTTACAAAAGATCCGA
>JAQCAO010000038.1 GCA_027731885.1 Actinomycetota bacterium
ATACATAATTCTTACTAAAGGCAAAGGCCCCTGCTAAATCGGTGGTAGCGATGATCTCACTTGGCAAAATATTTTCGCCTATATATTTTGAATTGGTGTGCTTGGTATTGATCTCGTTTACAACATCATCTTTGCGACCCCAGAGAAGTACTTCATTTCCAGCATCGCTGAGCACTTGGGCAAGGGTTGATCCCCAGGCACCTGCTCCGAATACCGATACTTTGCTCATCGCTGCCTTAACCTCGCTCGTTATCGCTTCTTCTTCTTCTTAAAGTTGCCGATACGCGGCAAATCTGAAGTGTGTGGGTCAAAGATTACTTCAGGGCGCTTCTCACCACGAATTTCCTCGAGAAGGGTGGTGATTTCCCGCATAACTTGAGCGGTCGCTTCGATCAAAGCCTGAGGATCATCGCCTTTGCCGTACCAAGGTGAGAGATCAACCGGCTTACCAGCGACAATTGTGATGCGAGTGCGTGGGAATAACTTTATCTTCTTGGAATAGGTTGGCATTAATACTTGCGAACCCCATTGTGCAACTGGAATGACCGGTGTATTTGTAGTTAGCGCTAGCCTCGCTAGGCCAGTCTTAGCAACCATCGGCCAATGGTTTAGATCGCGAGTCAGAGTGCCTTCCGGATATACCCCGAGCAAATGTCCAGTCTCCAAGAGTCGCTTGGCATGATCTACTGCCTTACCAGCATTTGGTGTTTCGCGTTCGACCGGAACTTGCCCGGCGGCAAGGAGAATTCGGCCAATAATTGGAACTCGAAAAACACCGACCTTGCCAAGGAAGCGTGGGGCGCGCCCATTCTTATAGAGAAAGTGCGCAAAATTTAAGACATCAAAATAAGATAAATGATTATTGGCAACAATTACCGCACCGCTCTTGGGGATATTTTCTCCACCAATCCAGGTGCGTTTAGTTATCGAACGAATAATCGGGATGAGAATTGAAGCGCAAATTTTAAAGGTGAGATTGGTACCGAGCGGGTAACCTGTGGGAGGCGCATAAGAGACGCGCAGTTTAGCCATAACGCAATGTTAGTGGGGAAAGAAAAACTGGGGCCAGCAAACGCTGACCCCAGTTTCGCAAACTTTAAGATAAGTTCTAAGATGCGATTTACTTACGCTTCTTAGCGGCTTTCTTTACAGTCTTCTTAGCGGCTGGCTTCTTCTTAGCAACTTTCTTTGCCGCTGGCTTCTTCTTAGCCGCCTTCTTTGGTGCAGCCTTCTTAGCCGCTGGCTTTGCAACTGGCTTTGGAGCAGGACCTAGCTTGCGCTCACCTGAGATGACATCCTTCAAACCCTTTGCAGGTAGGAAGCGAGCCTTCTTTGAAGCCTTGATCTTGATGGTCTCACCAGTGAATGGGTTGCGGCCCATACGTGCCTTGCGATCAACCTTCTTGAACTTACCGAAATCGTTGATCATTACATCTTCACCCTTTGACATGGTGCGTGTAATTGTGTCGAATACGATTTCAACAGCGTGCGCTGCTTCTTTCTTGCTGTCGTTGAAGTGTGGGGCCAACGCGGCAATAAACTGTGCCTTATTCATCTAAATCCCCTTAGATTTACGCGTAAATTAAGCCTTTGCTTAACTTGTGGCTAAAACTTAAACCTTTTTATAGGGTGAGAGCGATATTAAGGTGGGCGTGTCGCAATTTAATATTTTATAAAAATCGCAATATTTATGCGTAAAAAACTCTCATTTAGAAGTTGAGAGTTAAAGAAAAAGCGATCACCCCATGCGATAAGTCAGCGTATTACGCTGGTTTTTTCCTTTGCGCTGCAAGTAACTACTGAAAAATAGGTGGTTAAATGCGAATTGGCAGGGTTTTAGGCTTATAACTTGGACGTTTCGCCTCGTATGCATCGATAGATTCAGTCTGCTTTAAGGTTAGACCAATGTCATCTAAGCCTTCCATTAGGCGCCAGCGGGTGTAATCATCTAATTCAAAGGCGATAGATGCAGATCCGTAGGAAACTGTCCGAGAATCTAGATCGACCTTGATCTGCGTCGTTGGATCTGCTTCGATCGCCAACCAGAGCGCTTCTACCGCTTCTTGCGGCAAGATCACAGTAAGTAAGCCGCCCTTTAGCGAATTACCACGAAAGATATCGGCGAAGCGGCTGGAGATAACTGCTTTAAATCCATAGTTCTGCAGCGCCCAGACCGCGTGTTCGCGAGATGAGCCAGTACCAAATTCTGGACCAGCCACGAGCACTGTTCCACCTTTAAATTGCGGTTGGTTTAAAACAAACTCTGGATCGTTGCGCCAGGCGGCAAAGAGACCATCTTCAAAGCCGCTGCGAGTTACGCGCTTGAGATAGACCGCTGGGATGATCTGATCAGTGTCGACATTGCTGCGGCGAAGTGGGACTCCGGTGCCGGTATGCGAAATAAATTTCTCCATTTTATTTTCTTCCTCTCTAGAAATTCTTAAAGATCTGACGGTGACGAGAGCGTGCCGCGGATTGCGGTAGCAGCAGCAACTAGCGGGCTTACCAAGTGAGTTCTTCCACCTTTACCTTGGCGTCCCTCGAAATTTCTATTGGAGGTTGATGCTGAACGTTCGCCAACGCTTAGCTGATCTGGGTTCATTCCCAGACACATAGAACAACCCGCATTTCGCCATTCTGCGCCAGCGTCGATAAAGACTTTATCTAAGCCTTCTTTCATCGCTTGTTGGCGAACGCGTTCTGAACCTGGCACAACCAACATGCGAAGTGATGAGGCAATTTTCTTACCTTCTAAAATTGAAGCTGCAGCGCGCAAATCTTCAATACGCCCATTTGTGCAAGAGCCTAAGAAGACAGTATCAATGGCTATCTTTTTAAGTGGGGTGCCCGCAGTTAGCCCCATGTACTCCAGCGCGCGTTCTGCGGCGCCGCGTGCTTCTGTATCTTTAATATCTGCTGGGTTAGGAACCGATGCGTTAAGCGGTAAACCTTGCCCTGGGTTGGTTCCCCAAGTTACAAATGGCTCCAGATCATCTGCATTGAGCGTTATCTCAAGATCGAACTTGGCATCGCTATCTGAAAAGAGCGTCTGCCAATAACTCTGCGCTGCTGCAAAATCTTCTGGGGCGTGCGGCTTACCCTTAATGTAATCAAAGGTCTTCTGGTCCGGTGCGATAAGTCCGGCGCGCGCGCCAGCTTCAATCGACATATTACAGACTGTCATACGGCCTTCCATTGAAAGATCGCGAATAGCCGAACCGCGATATTCAATGATGTATCCTTGGCCGCCTCCAGTACCGATCTGGGCGATGATTGCCAAGATAATATCTTTTGCAGTTACTCCAGTCTTGAGCTTGCCTTCAACATTTATCGCCATCATCTTTGGCCGTGTTGATGGCAAGGTCTGAGTTGCAAGAACGTGTTCTACTTCAGAAGTACCGATTCCAAAAGCGATTGCACCAAATGCACCGTGTGTAGATGTATGCGAATCTCCACAAACGATCGTCATCCCTGGTTGGGTAATTCCTAGCTGTGGCCCAACAACGTGGACGACGCCTTGATCAGCATCTCCAAGTGAATGCAGACGGATTCCAAATTCCTTGGAATTGTTGCGCAAGGTATCGATCTGCAACTTTGAAACAGGGTCAGCGATCGGTTTTAAAATATCTAAAGTAGGTGTGTTGTGATCTTCAGTTGCAATTGTTAAATCGGGGCGACGCACTTTGCGACCAGCCAGGCGCAGACCATCAAATGCTTGCGCGCTAGTTACTTCGTGAATTAGTTGTAAGTCTATGTAAAGAAGATCTGGCTCTCCTGCAGCTGAACGAACAACGTGATCCGCCCAAATCTTCTCTGCCAGTGTTTTACCCATATTCAAAGGTCCCTTTTCAATATCTTGCATCTCATTAGGTGGGATGCTAATCTCGCTGAGTGGATAAGAAGAATAGCGGAGTTGGCGTATTAGATAAAGCGGTAACCATTTTGGGAACCCTCGAATCTGGCCCGCACTCACTGGCCGAACTAGTTGCCGCAACAGGCATCGCTCGCCCTACCGCGCACCGCTTATCCGTCGCGTTAGAACATCACCGCTTGGTCACGCGTGATCTGCAGGGCCGCTTTGTTCTCGGTCAGCGCTCTGGCGAACTCGCTGCCGCTGCGGGCGAGGATCGCTTACTCGCCGCTGCCGCCCCAGCTCTGGCCGCACTGCGCGATGCCACCGGCGAATCAGCGCAGTTATACCGTCGCCAAGGAGATATCCGTATCTGCGTCGCCGTTGCCGAACGTTTATCTGGGCTACGTGATTCAGTCCCGGTCGGTGCATCACTGACTATGCAGGCAGGTTCTGCTGCGCAAATTTTATTGGCTTGGGAAGATTCAGAGAAGATTCATCGCGGAGTTAAGAACGCGCGTTTTACTGCAGCGCATTTAGCGGCAGATCGTCGCCGCGGCTGGGCGCAATCAGTTGGCGAACGCGAAGCTGGAGTTGCATCCGTTAGCGCACCGGTTAAAGGTCCAAATGGAAGAGTTATCGCTGCCGTTTCTATCTCTGGACCGATCGAACGCTTAGGTCGCCAACCAGGTCGCGTACACGCCGCCGCTGTAGTTGCTACTGCTGCCAGACTTACTGAGCATCTCGCAAAAATCGGATTACTGAGAAGCACAAGTTCCTTTAAAACCTGGGAAATAACACCAAAGCCAAAACCCTTACGTTGTAACAAAGATTGAATCCTGCGGATCTGCACCTCAGGTTCAAGGCGCGACATGGTGTTATATTTTTTAAAGGCGAGATCAAATGCGCTGCGATATTCGCTATCGTCATCGATCTCATCGAGCGCTTCATCAATTGCGCTCTGAACTACGCCTTTCTGCCGAAGCTCCCCCGCGATAATTCGCTTAGAGATTTTCTTATGGTTGTGGCGTGATTGCGCCCACGCCTTAGCAAACTCTTCATCGTTAATTAGGCCTGCTTCTTGCAGACGGAAGATAATCGCATTTGCCACATCATCTTCAACGCCGCGAAGTTTAAGGTGAGCGAGAAGCTCGCCCTTACTTTTCGCACGAGTAACCAGAGCATTTAAAGCAATGGTGTGTGCTACTTCGTAAGGGTCGGAGCCTTCGCCACCGTTCCTAGATTGCCTAGGAACCTTTACAAATTCCAGGCTAATTAGAAATCGACCTCTGCAGCTGCTTCATCGATCGCTGCAACGAGTTCGGCATCAACCTCGATCGGCACGAAGTGTGCGCGAATCTTGGTCTCGATCTCATTTGCTAGATCTGGATTATCGATTAGGAAGGCGCGTGAATTCTCTTTGCCCTGTCCTAATTGATCTGCTTCGTAGGTATACCAAGCTCCAGCCTTCTTTACTATGCCGACCTCAACGCCAAGGTCAATGAGTGAGCCTTCGCGTGAAATACCTGTGCCGTAGATGATGTCAAATTCTGCTTGCTTAAATGGTGGGGCCATCTTGTTCTTAACAACTTTAACTCTTGTGCGGTTACCGACTGATTCGGTGCCATCTTTCAGAGTTTCAATGCGGCGGATATCGAGGCGAACTGAAGCGTAGAACTTAAGCGCCTTTCCACCTGTAGTTGTTTCAGGAGAACCGAAGAAGACACCGATCTTTTCACGGAGCTGGTTGATAAAGATCGCAGTTGTCTTTGATTGGTGCAGCGCACCAGTGATCTTGCGCAAGGCTTGTGACATAAGGCGCGCTTGCAAGCCCATATGTGAATCTCCCATTTCGCCTTCAATTTCAGCGCGAGGAACGAGAGCGGCTACTGAGTCAACAACGACGAGATCAAGCGCACCGGAACGGATCAACATATCCATGATCTCAAGTGCTTGCTCGCCAGTATCTGGTTGTGAAACTAGAAGGGCATCGATATCAACGCCAAGCTTCTTTGCATACTCTGCATCGAATGCGTGCTCGGCATCGATAAATGCGCAGATGCCGCCAGCTTTCTGTGCATTTGCAATTGCGTGCAAGGTAAGCGTTGTCTTACCGGAAGATTCTGGTCCGTAGATTTCTACAATACGTCCACGTGGCAATCCGCCGATACCAAGTGCAATATCGAGTGCGATTGAGCCAGTTGGGATAACTTCAATGATCGTGTTTTGACGATCAGACATCTTCATTACTGAGCCTTTTCCAAATTGACGTTCAATCTGGGCGAGCGCGGTATCGAGCGCCTTCTGGCGATCGGATGTATTTTTCTCTTCGGCTTTATTTGCTTTTTCAGCAGCCACGTTTTACTCCTTTAGATAAGAACGTCTATGCCTATGCCTTTACATATACATATTCGTTGGTAGTCGGCCCAGAAGGTACGGTGGGCCACCGACGGCCTACGAGGCTTATAGAGAGCCTGTGGGCGGAGGATGGAACCGCTCTGGTTGTGCAGGGATAACTTTATCCGAACATCTGTTCGAAAGGTAGCAGGGGGCACCGACAACGGTAATTGGCGTGTCGCGTGGGAAGATTCGAAGCGTGTTGATCCTGCTGCCACCTTCTGAGAAGAAGAACCCAACCAGTAAACCGACGCCTGCGATCAACGTTTACACCGGAGTCCTCTACCAGGCGCTGGATTGGGCGAGCCTTTCCGCAGCCGCCAAGAAGCGGGGCGCTGGCGCTGTCGTGATCATCTCGGCAAAGTACGGTGCCATACGACCAGATCAGCTGATAGAAAGCTACAAGGAGAAGATCGATAACGGCGCTATGCGCGCTCCAGTAGCTGCTCTCTTAGATCCAATTAAGAGTTCGCTGATTGTCGATTGCCGTTCTTCGACTTATAAAACTGTCTGGCACTCCCCCGTAGATAAGACCGTTGAGGTGCAGGTATCTACGGTGGTCGATGGCGTGCGCAAAATTGTTACACATATGTCGAAGAAGACGCGTGGTGAAATCACACGGTGGCTCTTGCAATCTCGTTCAATGCCAAAGACTCCTGAAGATTTATATGCCATCGTCTCTGAGAAATATCCTTGTGCACTAACTCCAAGTGATGGAACATCCCCTTGGGTACTTGAGGTAATCGCGGTTTAGAGGCTGGCGTTTACTTACTAATTTCGCGCTAAATATCCCCAAGCCAAGCTGGCGGCAACTGCTACCCATATTTGATAAGGCACTAGTAACAGCCCCATCGCAAGCGATGCTCTAAAGGTTAATAAGAGCACAGGAATTGTCAGAAGCGCAGTCGAAGTTAAGGCTATTGATGCGTATAGGAAATTGTGCGGAACATAGAATTGATAAGCCCAAATAAGTGCGGCGACAATACTCAATCCAAAGAAAACAAGCCAAGTTATATTTTCAAATCGCGTCAAAGATTTTGATACTTGATATGAGGCAATTCCGAGAACTATGAAGTTGTAAGGCCAGATCAATCCAAAAATAGCGCTGGGTGGCTGCCAAGGTGGACGATTGAGCGTGGCATACCAGCCGGGTGAGGAAGAAACCCAGATTCCAGAACCGAAGGCATAGATAAAGACAAAGAGGATTCCAATTGCGGCGGCGATTAGCTTGAAATCCACAGTATCAACCTATCGGAGGTTGCTGGTGCGTAGGCTATTTAAAGCTTATGTAGCTTGAGTTTGATCCCGATCCAGCTGCCAATAAATACAGTTGCGAAGAAGGCCCAGCCAGATAGCGCAAAAGATTGAGTACCTGATAGCAGTACGCCAACGGTGCAGCCGAGGGCGATCATGGAACTCCACCCCAGAAGTACGCCGCCAAAGAGAGCAGTCAAGCCATTGCGCAATGTGATCTGCTGAAATTTAAAGCGATTTCCGGTTAGCGCAGCGGCAAAAGAGGCGAGCACAATTCCCAGAATTAGCCATCCGTTGTTAACGATCGCAGTCGAGACAATCGCAACACATCCAGCCATAAGATCAAGGCCAGCTAGATTTTCAGGAATCCAACTCTTGCCCTCAAAGTAAGTACGTGATGTTGTGCTTATCTGGCGGGTTACGCCAAGAGGTTCGATGCGAAGATATGCAAAGGTGCCGATTACGCCGAATATTGCGCCAGTGGTTAGCGGTCGCCAGCGATTTATAAAGAGCGATTGGCGCAGCGTGGCTAGAGATAATCGCTCCGGAACTGGATTTGCGATCGGAGTTGAATTCTTTCCCCATTTAATCGCGATTATCGCAATTACAGAGAGCACAATAAGCGTTAGCAGAAGCGCGCCGCCATAACCTAATTTATGTGGGAGCCAACTAGAAGACGCTGTGCTAATTGACTTTGAATAGAGATTATTCCAACTCTTGAAGCCAAGACCGAAACCCATTAGCGATCCCAAGAGCGCAGGATAAGCGCGCAGTGAACCCTGTCCAATGCGATACAAATGTCCACTGATACACGCGCCCGATAGCGCCATACCAAATCCGAAAGCCAACCCCGCAACTACTAAAGCTAGGCTAACTGGGCCAATATGTGCACCGGGTGGAACTCGCTCAGAATTAGTGTCAGGTAAAAACTGTCCAAAGATAATTGCGTATCCAATGGCACCTACCGCGATAGCGCTGAGGATAGAGAGAAAAGGAGTTGTATCTCTATCTTCGACTGCATCGCGGAAGATACAGAAGAAGCAGAATCTTCCGCGTTCAAATGCAATACCTAGCGCGCTACCAATTAATAATGAAAGGGCGGCATTTACTCCTGTGCCTTCTTTTCCATTTAGAAAATATGCCGTGGCAAGTAACAAGATGATGATCGCACCTGCTGCGGTGGTACGCAGCGTGTCTGCTCTGCTCCAGATAGAAGCCTCAGCAGAGGTTGCGCCTATAGCGGAACCTCTGCCAAAGTTAGTATCTGTATTAATCAGGAAGCTCCCCAAATTGTGCCAGCTGGGTTGCTGATTGGCTTGCCGACGCTATTGCCATACTCAGTCCAAGAACCGTCATAGTTCTTAACTTCATATCCCAGAATTTCACTGAGAACGAACCAAGTGAGCGATGAGCGCTCACCGATACGGCAATAGGTGATGATCGTTTTCTTTCCATCGATTCCCTTGTCAGCATAAAGTTTCTTCAATTCAGCGACAGTTTTGAAGGTGCCATCAGCATTTACATTTAGACCCCAAGGCACATTAACTGCACCAGGGATATGTCCTGCGCGTACTGATAACTCTTGAAAACCAGCCGGTGCGAAAATCTTTCCACTGTATTCATCAGCGGAACGAATATCGACCATATCAACGCTTCCCTTTTTACGAACTGCCGGGATAACATCACGATTTAGTGATGCGCGGATGCTTCTGTCGGCTTTTTTTGCTGAGAAGTTTCCAGCTGTTGGAGATGGAACGATAGTTGTAAAACCACGGCCATCTTTCTCCCACTTAACTCGTCCGCCATCTAGCAGGCGCACATCTTGGATTCCGTAGGTATTGAAGATCCAAGCACCCCATGCGGCAAACCAATTGTTCTTATCGCCGTAAAGAACTACTGTCGAATCTTTGTTGATACCCGCTGCACGCGCTAGCTTCTGGAATCTTGGAGCTGCCACGATATCGCGATTTACAACTTCAACGAGATCTGTGTACCAATTGAACTTAACTGCATTCTTAATATGGCCACGTTCATACAGGCCAGATTCAGTGCTTACTTCGATGATCTTCACATCGGGATTTTCTAGATTCTTTTCTAGCCAATCAGCTTGAACTACTGCACGCGCCAAGTTCTTTGGCGCGGCAATGGCAGGTGCTACTGATAGTCCAGCTACTAGCGCAAGGCTGATTAGCGCTGTGATAAATACATTTGTACGTAAAACTGCATCTCTTAACATATTGCTCTCCCTAGAACTTACATAAATTGATTTAGATTAATTGGATTTAAAGCGACTTAATTAAGATAAAAAATAGGTATTGCGGCTGTGTGAAAAATCAGCAGGCAGATGTGTTTACGCGACAAAAATCAATAACGCGGCGCTTGGTAAACATAACCAGAAATATAAAGGCTCAAGCGCGCGCTTGCAACACGCCAATTACTTGCAGGTGCTGTTTAACGGTATTTAGAAGTTTCATTTGGGTAAGCAGCGCATACAGCGCGCCATATATCACTTGGTTCTACTCCTAATTGCAGGGATTCATCAACGCTCTTACTTCCTAATTCTGTAAGTGCAATATCTTTGCAGAAAGAAGGCGACCAATCCGAGCCGAAAGATAGCGTCAAGCGTTCGCGGAGATCAGAGATGCGCATTTAATTACTTTTTAAATGGCTAAAAGAGGGTGCGATCAACGAGAAGTTCTGCTTGTTCCCGCGACTGTTTTGCACTTAAAGGCTGCATTACTTGCCCAATCAACCAGCGCATCGCGATACCGGTTCCGGGCTCTGACTTGGTAGCGCCATAAAGACAACGCGCAATCTCTAAATAAAGTGGGTGATCAGCGTGCGCCAAAAGGCTCGTTAAGGTGCCTTGATCATGGATGCGCATTGCAGCTAGCGCTAAATCTGCCGAAATATAGAGCGATAACGCTTCCAGGGCATCAGCGGGGGTTCCGGCTTTATTGGCTAACGCCACCATGTGTTCTACTTCGGCAGCAATGAGCGCCGAGATAACTGCGTTCTTATCCCTGTAGTGATTGTACAAAGTTGCACGAGATACTTCAGATTCATCAGCAATTTCAATCATGGAAATATTTGAGAGACCAAATTGAGAGATTAAAGATTTGGTACCTTCGAGAATAGCACTCTCTGTTCGGCGATGTGTTGCGCCTTGAGTTGCGTACTTAGGCTGCGTCGACAACGGACAACTTCGCGCTCTCGAGAACTTTAAGTTCAGTTGAGACGTTTGCGATCACTGTGGAAAGTGTTAAACCTAGCGCTTCGCAGATTGCATTAAGAAGTTCAGATGATGCCTCTTTTTGGCCGCGTTCTACTTCTGAAAGATAACCAAGTGAGACTCGTGCTTCTCGGGCTACATCGCGCAAGGTGCGTGACTGTTCCGTACGGGCAGAACGAAGGGTCTGACCGACTGCAGTGCGAAGTAGCGCCATAGCGGTGATCCCTTCTCTAGTTCAGTTCTTATCGCGTTGTCTAAGGATACTCTGAAATTACCCGATCGCGCTTGCCACGGTGGCGTTTCGCACAACTTCACGCTCTCCAGAGAGCGAAAGTTCTATAACTTGCACTACCGGGCCAACAAAAGCCACGAAGACCCGGCCCGCATCAGAGCCATCAGCTGGGCCGGGGCCGGCCACTCCAGTTGTTGCAATCGCCCAATTGGAGCCGAAAGATTTGTTGGCGCCTTCTGCCATTTCAATTGCAACTTCTTCGCTAACTACTGA
>JAQCAO010000039.1 GCA_027731885.1 Actinomycetota bacterium
AAGGGACTCTGATCTTCATCGCCATTGCGAACTTAGCGCCAAGGTAGAGGCGCTCGGGGCCGGAGATGCTCCCCTGCAGCGTTCCTGAGCCATCAAAGAGTGAATGAGCACGTGGATCTGCAATTAGATCAAAGATCTGCTCCGCAGGTGCATCGATAATAATTCGATCCGCTGTTGTACGCGGCAGTCCTAAATCAAGTATTTCGGCTCTGACTTTATCCATCTGGAGATTGTAAAGTTAAAAGAGGCTAGTGAGGAGCGTTTTCAGCAAGTGGCTTCTCGTACTCAGTTACGAAGCCGATGATGCTAATTACTAAAGCGCCAACTCCAATAAGAGTCATCCACCATCCCACGAGCAGTGACAGAGCGGTAACCATAGAACTCAGGGCTACCGGTAGCGGCCACCATGAGTGAGGACTGTAGAAACCTAACTCCCCCGCGCCTTCTGCGATCTCTGCATCTAAACGATCCTCAGGAAGATCACGGCCGATTCGCTTATCGGTAAACCAGAGATAGAAGCCAACCATTCCTGCAAGGCAGGCAGAAAGGAGCATGCCAGAAATTCCGACCGCTTCTCCACCTAAGTAGTAATAAATGAGGGTCATTACCACGTAGAAAATTGCAAGGCCTACAAAGAGGCGCCAATTAGTTTTCATTAATGTCCTTCAGTCTTAACGTGGGGATGATGTAGATCGAAAGCTGGTCGCTCGGAACGAATACGAGGCATAGTTAGGAAGTTGTGACGCGGTGGCGGGCAAGATGTTGCCCACTCAAGCGATGAGCCATAGCCCCACGGATCATCGCAATTAACCAGAGGTGATTTACGAGTAATCCAAACATTGATAAAGAACGGGATCATTGAAAGGGCTAAAAGCGCAGATCCAACCGTTGAAATCATATTCATACCTGTGAAGCCATCGGTGGCTAGGTAATCCGCGTAGCGGCGTGGGAAGCCTTTAATGCCAAGCCAGTGCTGGATTAAGAAGGTGGTGTGGAAGCCCATAAATAAGGTCCAGAAATGGATCTTGCCCAGACGTTCGTTGAGCATGCGCCCAGTCATCTTCGGCCACCAGAAATAGAATCCCGCAAACATCGCAAAGACCACGGTACCGAAGAGAACGTAGTGGAAGTGAGCAACTACGAAGTAAGACGCAGATACGGCGAAGTCAAGTGGTGGTGAAGCCAAGATGATTCCGGTGATTCCGCCAAATAAGAAGGTAACTAAGAAGCCCATCACCCAGAGCATTGGCGTTTCAAAGGTTACGTGGCCGCGCCACATTGTGCCGATCCAGTTGAAGAATTTAACGCCGGTCGGAATACCAATCAGGAATGTCATAAATGAGAAGAAGGGCAGTAGAACCTGGCCACTGGCAAACATATGGTGCGCCCAAACCGCAACAGAGAGCGCAGAGATTGCAATTGTCGCTGCGATCAAACCCTTGTAACCAAAGATCGGCTTGCGACTAAAGACCGGCAAGATTTCAGTTGCGATACCAAAGAATGGCAAAGCCAGAATGTATACCTCGGGATGGCCAAAGAACCAGAATAAGTGTTGCCACAACATCGCCCCGCCGTTTGCCGGATCGAAGATATGCGAACCAAACAATCGATCCGATTCCAGGGCAAGCAGAGCTGCTGCTAGCGGTGGGAAGGCAAGCAGAACAAGGATCGAAGTTAGCAATACATTCCAGGAGAAGATAGACATGCGGAACATAGTCATACCTGGTGCGCGCATCGTGAAGATTGTGGTGATGAAGTTGACTCCACCTAAAATAGTTCCCAGACCAGAAACAGTTAATCCGATTACCCAAAGATCTCCACCAATACCGGGTGAATATGTGGAGTTAGCCAGCGGAGCATAGGCAGTCCAGCCAAATGATGCCGCTCCACCTGGAGTTAAGAATCCGGTTACAGCGGTGATACTGCCAAAGGTAAATAACCAGAACGACAACATATTAAGACGCGGAAAGGCCACATCTGCTGCTCCAATTTGCAGAGGCATAATCACATTGGCGAAACCAACGAAGAGTGGTGTCGCAAACATCAAGAGCATGATCGTTCCGTGCATAGTAAAGATCTGGTTGTACTGCTCGTTACTGAGGAACTGCATTCCCGGACGGGATAGTTCAGCGCGTAGGAAGAGGGCCAGCAGTCCACCGACTAAGAACCAAATGAAGGTGGAGATCAAATATAGGTAACCGATTGTCTTATGGTCGGTCGACGTCATCCATTTAACAAAATTTTTGCCCTTAGTTGCAGGCAGCGGAGGCATCGTGGTTATGGTTGGACGTTCTGCATATGTTGTCATGCTTGGCTCGCCTTCAGAGTTTCTAGATAAGCTTTATATTCAGCAAGGGTTACGACTTTTACAGTAAAGAGCATCTGCGCGTGATTGCGGCCGCAGAGGATGTTGCATCGTCCAGGATAGGTTCCAAGTTTATTTGCCGTGAACTCCAAGTAATTTGTTACACCTGGCAAATTCTGCATTTGAATCATAAAGGCCGGAATCCAGAATCCGTGCACTACATCGTTTGAATTTATTGTGTAGCGGACTTTCTGCCCGATAGGAACATAGAGAGTTGGAGGGGAAGCGGGGGTTCCGGTCGCAACTGCCTTTGGTCCAGCTTCTGGGTAAGAAAATTGCCAAGACCATTGAAAGCCTTCAACCTTGATTTCGTGCGTGTAATTTGAACTCTTTTCTACAATTTCAGTCTGCTTAACAGCTGTGTAATAGAAGAGCACCGCAACGATCACAAAAGGAATTAACGTGTAGGCGATTTCCACTGGAATGTTGTACTGGGTCTGCTTTGGAAATTCGCTTTGACCCACTTTTGCGCGGTGAAAGACTGCGGGCCATAAAATTAAAACGAGAGTAATAACTCCGACTACTGCGCCTGCGATCCACGCGCCTTGCCAGAGCGAGAGCGAGATATCGTTAACGCTAGAGAGACCTTCTTCAAATCCCAGCCCAGAAACGCTGCTGCATCCAGTTAATAAGAGAGCCAGGGGCGCTAGAAGTAACGCCTTAAATAACGGGCGGATTGGCTTAAAGGACATGTGACAAGGATAGTGCTGCATTTCCCTCATCGCCTCCCTGGCTAGTAGCGTTGGCAGGGTGGATTCAGTCACAGGAAATTTCCAAGGTGAGAGCGCTCTAAATCCGCTGGCTCAGCAGGCGCTCTTGGCTGCCTTCGAATCTGGGTGGGCCGATCCAAAGAAGATTGGCGAGAATCCAAGTCGCGCCGCAAACTTAAAAAATAGTGCGATCGAGTCGATTAGCCATCGCTTAGGAGTAGCTCCAGATCAAATCGAGGTTTCCGGCGAAGTGGGGCTCGGATATTTTCTCTCAATCGCTGGTTTTCTAGACCCAGCAAAGACCCTTCACTTTGGGGCAGGAGATCGCAGCGGCGTTATCGCCACCGTTAGATCTCATCACGGCGCAACTTCAGAAATTCCATTAGGTAGCGATGGCAGGTTAGATTTCAAAGGCACAGAAATCGCAGAGAATTCCATTCTCTCTTTCCAGTTGGCTAATGGTGAAACCGGTGCAATTAATTCGCTGCCAACTGATCTTCCAAGTGGGACGCTAGTTACGGTGGATGCCACTGCAAGCGGTGCTCGGATGCCACTGCCTGCCAAATGGGATAGCGCCGTATTTGATTCGCGCAGTTGGGCGGGGCCAAGCGGCTTAGCAATAGTTGCAATTGGCAATGCAGCACATTGGAAAAATCCGCTCCCCCACATTTCAAGCACGCGACGAACATATGGCACTTATTCTCTACCGCTATTGCTGGCTAGCGCGGTTGCCTTGGAGAATTTCAAACCTGATGACTTGGCCCTTGCAGGCTTTAACCAGAAGATTCGCAGCGCGATTAAAGCGGCAATTCCAAATGCGATCATCGCGGGGGATTTAGCAAAATCACTTCCTCACCTACTTTCGGTGATCTTCCCGAATACAAATGGGGAAGAAGTTCTGCGCACTTTAGCCGCACGGGGATTTGCTGTGGATTCTGGTTCGGCGTGTACTGCGATGAATTTACAGCCGAGCCACGTCTTAACTGCGATGGGGCTACCAACAGATGGAAATATCAGAATTACCCTTCATCCAGAGAGTGATGAAAGGGAAATAACGGCCTTGATCAGCGCTTTATTAGATGCGGTTGGATCTCAGCAGCAGCGCTAGCGCCATAAGCCTGGCTAAAGCGAGAGATGAATTCTTCTGCGGTAAAGCGATACTCCTGCGTTCCTGTCGTTTCAATCACATAAGTTGCGATCATTGATCCTAATTGCGCGCAACGTTCCAGACCTAAGCCCCAAGCAAGTCCGGCGATAAATCCTGACCTAAATGAATCGCCCACTCCAGTTGGATCAACTCTGCCCTTCTCTTTTGGGCAGATAACTTTAATTGTTTCACCATGCAGTGACTCAATGCGCGCACCTTCAGAACCTAAGGTGACGATGCGATATTTAACCTGTTCCAATATTTCGCGATCACTCCATCCAGTCTTCTGAATTGCCAGTGCTAGTTCGTATTCATTGAGGAATAAGTAAGTAGCACCAGAAATTAATTGCTTAATCTCATCGCCACTCATGCGCGCCATCTGCTGCGATGGATCGGCAGCGATTGCGACCCCGGTTTGGCGAGCGACTTCGGTATGGCGCAACATCGCCTCTGGGTCATCTGGCGAGATAACTAGTAAATCTAACTTGCCGGTCTTTTCCATAATTGGAGCTAACTCAATGTTGCGCGCCTCTGACATTGCTCCCGGAAAGAAGGATGCGATCTGATTGAGTTCGGTATCGGTAGTTACAGTGAAATGGGCGGTGTGAAGCGTTTTTGAAATTAGAACATGAGATGTATCTACTCCGTGGCGCACCAGCCAAGCGTCATAATCAGGCCAATCAATTCCCACCGCTGCGATCAGAATGGGATTTAAACCCAAGACCCCCATGCCGTAAGAAATATTTGCGGCACAGCCTCCGCGGCGTACTGCCAGCCCGTCGACTAAAAAGGAGAGCGAAACTTTTTCAAGTGATCCGGCGACCAGTGAATCGGTGAACTTCCCCGAAAAGGTCATTAAATGATCGAGACCGACCGATCCGGCAACGCCAATTTTCATAACGTTAGATTAAGAGTAAGTGCTTAGTTTTAATTAAATGAATCGCCGCAAGCACAAGAACCTTGTGCATTTGGATTATCGATCGTGAAACCTTGCTTCTCGATAGTGTCAACGAAATCAATAGTTGCACCCATTAGGTATGGATCGCTCATCTTGTCAACGACAACTTTAACGGAACCGAATTCGCGGGCGATATCGCCTTCTTGATTGCGCTCATCAAAGTAGAGCTGATAGCGAAGACCTGAACAGCCACCTGGTTGCACAGCTACGCGAAGATAGAGGTCGTCACGACCTTCTTGTGCAAGTAGGGCGGCCACCTTAGCGGCGGCAACATCGGATAGCGCGATTGATGTAGATGTAGTCGTTGTCTCAGTTGTCATAGCCATAGCCTACCTCTCCTTTTATGTCGATGCGACAGCAACGCTACTTATGCGCGAGAATGTGGGCATGTCCACAACACAGAGCAGCCCTCTCACCAGCTTATTGCTGCTTGGCCAGGGCCAAGACTTACAGTCCGAACGTGGCGTCTCTTGCACTGGCGAACTCCCGCTAGCCAGTGATCCAGATTTAATTTCAAGAGCAGAGATCGCTCGGGCCGCCCTTGGTGATCGCGCTCTTATTCTTGGACATCACTACCAACGCGATGAGGTAATCGCCTTTGCAGATATCACCGGTGACTCATTTAAGTTAGCGCAAGCTGCCGCAGCGCAATCATCTGCGGAGTACATAATCTTCTGCGGCGTTCACTTTATGGCAGAGAGCGCAGATATTTTAACTTCTGACAATCAGAAAGTAATTTTGCCTGATTTAGCCGCCGGCTGCTCTATGGCAGATATGGCAACGGCGAACCAAGTGCAAGAGTGTTGGAGCCAACTCAGCGCACTCGGAATTGCGGATGCAACTATTCCGGTTACTTACATGAATTCATCTGCGGCGATCAAGAGCTTCACCGGCCAGCACGGTGGAACTATTTGTACTTCATCAAATGCCCAGAAGACTATGGAATGGGCGCTTAATAAAGGTGAGAAAATTCTCTTCCTCCCCGATCAGCATTTAGGACGTAACACCGCAGTCCTTTCTCTAGGTTTATCGCTCGCCGATTGTGTTCTCTGGAATCCGTGGAAGCCAATGGGTGGCCTCACCGCTGATCAACTTCGCGCCGCTAAAGTGATTCTCTGGCGTGGCCACTGCTCTGTACACGGCCGCTTTACAGTAGAGGCGGTAAATGAAGTTCGCCACAGAGTTCCTGGAGTTAAGGTTCTGGTTCATCCAGAATGCCAACACGAAGTTGTATCAATCGCAGATGTTGTCGGAAGTACCGAAGCGATTATCCGCACCGTTGAACAATCCCCTGCCGGAAGTAAATGGGCGATCGGCACCGAACTTAATCTGGTCTCCAGATTGGCTAAAGCCCACCCCGATAAAGAGATCATCTTTCTTGATAAGACGGTCTGTTACTGCTCGACTATGAACCGTATAGACCTGCCACACCTTGTTTGGGCGATGGAATCGCTTGTGGCCGGCCACGTGGTCAATCAGATTAAGGTCGCTCCAGATATCAGCCACTTCTCGAAGTTGGCTTTGGAGCAGATGCTCGCTCTATAGTTTGCGCTATGACAACTGCCGCTGATGGCTCTCAAAAAAAAGGCCGCCCAACTCCAAAGCGTAAAGATGCTCAAGCATCAACTAAGGTTTCTTCGCTAGCGCCAGCATCGACTAAAGCGGAGAAGAAGCGCGCCAAGGATGCTGCAAGAGTCGCTCGGATGAATCACCGCGCAGCATACTTACGTGGTGATGAGGCCGCGCTTCCTTTACGTGATCGCGGTCCTGAGAAAAAGTTTGTCAGAAACTTCATCGATTCACGTCGTTCGATAGGTGAGTATTTCCTACCGATTATCGGCATTGTTCTTCTTCTATCTTTGATTCCAATAAGTATCTTTGCGGTGGCGGGCATCGCCATTATGTACAGCGTTCTATTGGTATCAATACTCGACGGCTTTTTGCTCTCCCGAAAGATCAAGGCCGAAGTAAGAGAACGTTTTCCAGATAAGAGCACAAAAGGTCTAGGCCTTTATGGATGGCTGAGATCGACACAGATGCGCCGCATGCGCGCACCTAAGCCCCAAGTTAAGGCTGGCCAGCAGTTTAACTAAGCGCGCGGATTTGGGCTCTTGGTCGCACTTGGATCGGTATTGGGTAAAGAGCCAAGTGCTTTATCTATAGCCTTCATTTGATCTGTCGAGAGCTTTACGCCAGATGCTTTTACATTCTCTTTTACTTGTGAAGGTTTGGTAGCTCCCATAATTGCACTAGACACATTTGGGTTCTGTAAGACCCACGCTATTGCAAGTTGACCAATTGTGAGATCGGCATCTTTCGCAATTGGTGCCAAATTTTGCACCGCTGTTAAAACCTCTTCGCGTAGCCAATTTGAGATCATTCCTGCGCCAGATTTCTTATCGGTAGCGCGCGAGCCAGTTGGTGGTTTCTTACCTGGCAGGTACTTTCCGGTCAATACCCCTTGGGCCATTGGCGACCAGACGATCTGACCGATTCCTTCTTTCTTACTTAAAGGAACCACTTCGCTTTCGATAACGCGCCACAGCGCGGAATACTGCGGCTGGCTGGAAACAAAACGGTTATAGCCCTTAGCATCTTGAATCTTCAGCGCCTGAGAAATTTGCTCTGCGTTCCATTCAGAGAAACCTATGTAGTGCACTTTTCCAGATCGAATTAAGTCATCAAATGCGCTGAGTGATTCTTCTAATGGAGTTTCGTAATCAAAGCGATGCATTTGATAGAGATCTATATGGTCGGTATTTAAACGCTTTAAAGATGCGTTGCAAGATTCAATAATATGTTTACGCGATAGACCGCGGTCGTTCTTGCCCGGACCAGTTGGCCAATACACTTTGGTGAAGAGCTCATAAGATTCCCGCCTAATCCCCTTTAGCGCTCTTCCAAGAACTGATTCAGCCTTTGTTCCCGCGTAAACATCTGCGGTGTCAAAGGTAGTTACTCCCAAATCATAAGCAGTTCGGACACATTTAATTGCCGCTTCTGATTCAACTTGCGATCCATGGGTTATCCAATTGCCGTAGGCAATCTCCGAGACATACATTCCTGATGAGCCGAGGCGTCTATATTCCATAGCGCTGACCATACTCGTGCTGTCAAGGGTTGCGTGTTCTGTTGCAATTGCCCAAGTCTTATGGTTTGGTTGGCAGGTAAGAAAAAAGTAAGACTGCAGTAAATGTTTAACAGCTTGCCTTTCAGGGGAAGTCGGTGAAAATCCGACGCTGACCCGCAACCGTGAAGGCGCCTCGGCGCCTAAGTCGGATTACCTGGATCGCTAAGTGATTAAAGACAGACACCCGCCGAGGTTTGCGGGGCGTAGTCACAAGGAAAGTATCTTTTTGTACTTTAATTGCAACTACCCCTGTGAGGCTCTTTCGTAATGAGAGGCTCTACAGAATAAAATGAATGTAAATAGAAAGTTATCAGGCGTTATTTCACTCGCCCTATTAATCACCGCAAGCATCACACTTTCACCAATGGCAAGCGCTGCGGATAAAGGTTGGCGGTACTGGGGTTATTACCAAGCCGCACCTGGTGCTAAGACTTGGACTGCGGCACTGACTGGACCGACCGTCGATGTCAAAAATGGCGCAGTCGAAGGCTGGTCATTTGTTTTCAGCGCAGACGATGTGCCATCAATTGCGCCAGCAATTAAGCCTAACTTCGCTGAAATTTGCAGAAAAGTGAAGGCGAAAAAGGGTATGAAGCGGATAGCCCTGGTGATCGATTTTGGTTCACCAAGTTACGCTCCAAAGGGTGAGAAAGTTAAGAAGAGTTTCACAACCTGTGTTCGTACTGCAAAGACATCACAAGGAATCGATGTCCTAGGGCAGGCAGTCAAGGTCCGAGCCGCTGAGAGTGGCTTGATCTGCGGATTAAATGGTTATCCGAAGAAAGAGTGTGGGGTTGAGATTTCAACGCCCGCGGCGCTGAAGAAGTAAAAGACTGTAGATGAAATCGTTGCATCCGCTTACTTGGTGGATCTGGTCGCTCTTAATTGTTGGCGCGGTAATTTCTGCCAATAATTCATGGGTTGCCACATTCGCAATTGCGGGTGCAACGATTTTGGTGCGGCAGTATGCCGCCGACGCACCTTGGGCCCGCACCTTCTGGTTTTCACTTAAGGTCGGCGCTTTCATTTTAGTAATTCGCTCCATTGTGGGCGTGCTAATTGGGGTTCCTATTCCTGGTACCAAACTCTTCACTCTGCCAATCCTGCCGCTACCAAGTTGGTTGGCGGGAATCCGCATTGGTGGAGCCGTCACACAAGAACGCTTGCTTTCGTCGATACATGAAGGGTTGATTATCGTCGCGGTGATTGCGCTCTTTGGCGCCGCTGTTTCATTGACTAGCCCACATAAATTACTTCGGGTAACGCCAGTGATGATCTATGAATTTGGCGTGGCCACCGTGATCGCTACATCTGCTCTTCCTAATTTAGTCCAGAGTATTTCGCGTATCCGACGCGCCAGATTGTTGCGGGGCGATGAAAAACCGACGTGGCGCTCAATTGCGCTGCCACTTCTGGAAGATTCGCTATCTAGATCACTAGAGCTCGCTGCCGCTATGGATGCACGCGGATATGGCGTGAGCCGGAAGAGATCAAGGTATCGCCCAATAAGTTGGCGGCTAAATGATTCAGTGATTGTCATTGCCGCGACTCTAATTTTCGTATTCGTCTTAGTGCTGGCGCAGTGATTACTTTCTCTCGGGTTTCACTGGTCTATCCGACCTCAACCACCACAATCCTCGAAGATCTATCTTTCGAAATTGCAGAAGGTGAGATGGTCTTAGTAATCGGATCAACCGGAACCGGTAAATCTTCTTTACTGCGCTTAATTAATGGGCTAGTCCCCCATCACACTGGCGGAATTCTCGCGGGAGATATCTCAGTCGATGGAATTTCCACGCAGTTGGTGCGCCCTGGCGAACTGGCTCACTTAGTCGGAATCGTTGGACAAAACCCAGCGCAGGGATTTGTGGCTGACATTGTTGAAGAAGAACTCGCCTTCGGCATGGAGACGTTAAATATCGCACCTGATCTAATGCGAAAACGCGTGGAAGAGATCTTAGATTTGTTAGCCCTGTCTCATCTTCGTAATCGCGTGATCTCAACTTTGAGTGGTGGCGAACAACAACGTCTGGCAATTGGTAGCGCCTTAGTAATGAACCCCAAAGTGCTGGTTCTCGATGAACCTACCAGCGCGCTCGATCCTATTGCGGCGGAAGAAGTGCTCTCTATCCTCCATCGCCTGGTTCACGATTTGAGTTTGACTGTCGTAATCGCCGAACATCGACTAGAGCGAGTGATCGGTTTCGCAGATCGAATTATCCATATCGCTGGCGATGGCAGCGCCGAAATAAACTTGCCCGAAGAGATTTTAAAGAGTTCGAGTATTGCCCCACCAATTGTGCATCTGGCACGCGCGCTAGGACTTTCTGGCGTTGGACTCAGCGTGCGTGATGTCAGGCGGATGACTGAAGATATCCGCGAGCGTGGAAAAGATATTGATATAAAACTGGAAACGATCGGCGCTATCTCAATAAGACTTAAGAATTTATCGCTTTCTTACGGTGATAAGAAAGCGCTCAATGACGTTTCCACGCAGATCTATGCTGGAGAGATAGTTGCTTTGATGGGCAGGAATGGCGCCGGCAAGAGCACTTTCCTCACAACTCTGGTCGGTTTAAATCGTCAATTTAGTGGCAGCTCTGAAATTTGTGGCATCAACTCATCTGATCTCAAAGGTAAAGTGCGAAGAGAGACTGTTGGATTTATTCCGCAAGAACCGAGTGATCTTCTTTATGGACAGAGCGTTGCAGATGAGTGCCAGCAGGCTGATACAGATAATCGGAGTACCCCTGGTTCTACCTATGCGCTCTTACAGCGCATTGTGCCATCTATAAATCCCGAGAC
>JAQCAO010000040.1 GCA_027731885.1 Actinomycetota bacterium
GCACATCGACAAATTTTCGCAGTAATTTATTCCGTTCTATTTCATCGCCCACCTTTAGACGAATCATGCGATCGATGTACTCCTGCGGTGTACCGAGTCCGTAAATACAGGAGACCGTTGCCACCACAATCACATCTCTACGGGTCAATAATGAGTTCGTGGCTGAATGTCGCAAACGCTCGACCTCGTCGTTGACACTGGAGTCTTTCTCAATGAAGGTATCAGTTTGAGGGACATAGGCCTCTGGTTGGTAATAATCGTAATAAGAAACAAAGTACTCAACCGCGTTGTTAGGCAATAGTTCCCGGAATTCATTTGCCAGCTGTGCTGCCAATGTTTTGTTGGGCGCTAGAACCAGGGTGGGTCGTTGCAAGCGCTCGATTAACCAAGCAGTTGTTGCAGATTTACCCGTGCCGGTTGCACCAAGTAGAACCACATCTTGAACACCAGCGTCAATTCTGCGGGCGATCTCTTCGATTGCCTGTGGTTGATCTCCAGCGGGCACATAGTCGCTAATCACCTGGAATGGTTCGACCCTACGTTGCAGGTCAGAGATCGGGCGCATTTTCTAAGCCTACTTCGCTCGGCTCGGTAATTCCTCCCAGAGGTTTTCTACCGCTCGCAGCAGCCCATCTTCATCGCCGTCATTGACGATCACGAAATCTGCCAGCGCTTGCCTATCTTCACGAGTGGCTTTTGCAGCGAGACGTCGTTCAATCTCAGAGATAAACATGCCGCGTTTGCGCAACCGGTCTTTGCGAATCTCTAGATCCGCCTCCACGGTGATAACTAAATCAAAATTCTTAGCCGAACCAGACTCCGCTAGAAGCGGAATCTCATAGATAAGAATCTCATCGGGTTTTAAATCAGCAACAACTTCCAGGAATAGCCCGCGTACTCGAGGATGAATAATTGCTTCTAGATCTTCCTTTGCTTGAGGATCTGAAAAAATGATCTCCGCCAGCGCCTTACGATCAATATCTCCGTTGTGCATTATCTTTTCGCCAAAACGCAGGATGACTTCATCAAAACCTTCACTGCCTCGCTCGACTGCGACTCGGGCAAGTTGATCGGCATCAACAACACGTGCGCCAAGATCAGAGAAATATTGCGCAGCCAGAGATTTACCGGCACCGATTCCTCCGGTAAGAGCGACGATCAACATATCGCCAACTCTACCTCTAGCCCGATATCTACGAGCATAAGAAAAGGCCCACCCGAAGGTGAGCCTTTTCTTACTTAAGATTTATTACTCAGCAGCTGCTTCTGCAACAACTTCTACTACAGCAGGGGCTGCGGCATCAGCGGCCTTAGCTTCTGCTTTCTGCTTCTTGTGTGCTAGGAAACGAGTCTGCGCCTCTTGATACTGACGCTCCCATTCTTCACGTTGTGAATCAAAGCCAGGCTGCCATTCTTGTGTGTCAGGATCGAAACCTTCTGGATAGATAAAGTTTCCATTGGCATCGTATCGAGCAGCCATTCCGTATTGAGTTGGATCAAATGCTTCGATCTCAACCTCATGTCCTTCATTGGCTTGCTTTAGAGAAAGTGAGATGCGACGACGCTCCAGATCAATATCAATGATCTTTACAAAGAGTTCGTCATCTACTGCAACAACCTGCTCTGGAATTTCAACGTGGCGTTCAGCTAGCTCTGAGATGTGGACTAAGCCTTCGATTCCTTCGTGAACACGGATAAATGCTCCGAATGGAACCAACTTTGTAACAACACCAGGAACAACTTGATTGATTGTGTGGGTGCGCGCAAAGGCTTGCCAAGGGTCTTCTTGAGTTGCCTTTAGAGAAAGTGAGACGCGCTCACGCTCGAAATCAACTTCGAGAACTTCTACAGTTACTTCGTCGCCAACTTCAACAACTTCACCTGGATGATCAATATGCTTCCAAGAAAGTTCAGAGACGTGGACGAGACCATCAACGCCACCTAGGTCAACGAATGCGCCAAAGTTTACGATTGATGAAATTACGCCAGTGCGTACTTGACCCTTTTGAAGCTGGTTCAAGAAGGTAGTGCGTGATTCTGATTGAGTCTGCTCAAGGAATGCGCGACGTGAAAGAACTACGTTATTGCGGTTCTTATCGAGTTCAATGATGCGCGCTTCAACTTCTTTACCGATATAAGGAGTTAGATCGCGGACGCGACGCATTTCAACGAGTGATGCTGGCAAGAAGCCGCGGAGACCGATATCAACGATCAAGCCACCCTTAACCACTTCAATAACTGTTCCGACGACAACTTCATCGCGCTCTTTTTTGCCTTCGATATCTCCCCAGGCGCGTTCGTACTGTGCGCGCTTCTTAGAAAGAATTGTGCGGCCTTCTTTATCTTCCTTCTGTAGAACAAGCGCTTCAATGCGATCGCCTACCTTAACAATGTCATTTGGATCTGCATCGTGGCGGATTGAGAGTTCGCGGGAAGGAATTACACCTTCAGTTTTATACCCAATATCTAGAAGTACTTCTTCGCGATCTACTTGTACAACGGTTCCTTCAACAAGATCTCCGTCATTGAAATTTCTGATTGTGCCTTCGATTGCTGCAAGAAAATCTGCGGCCGATCCGATGTCGTTTACTGCTACGACTGGTGATGATGTGCTCAAGTTGCTCCGTAGGGATAGAAAGTAATAGGACTCCAGAACCTTTCTGGTGAACGGGCGTAAGCGTACGGTTCTGGCCTAGTTGAGGGCAAATCCTGATAAGAAATAGGCGTAAACTCACGATAATGAAACGCTACAAGGAATTATTCTCATTTCCTCAAGTGATAACCCTTGGTATCGCCGCATTTCCGGCTCGACTCGCCTATGGAATGATCGGGCTGGGAATTTTCTTTAAGGCAGAGCAGAGCACAGGCTCTTTTGCGATTGCTGGTTTTGCGATCGGGCTAAATTCATTAGCAGGCGCTGTTACTGCTGGCATTAGAGGATCGGTAATGGATCGCTGGGGACAGAAGTGGCCGCTGTGAATTCTCGTTCCGGGATACACCATTTTGATTCTTACTTTAAATCAGATGGATACGGCGCGATCAATTCTAATTGCAGCATTTATTCTAGGTATCACCGCTCCCCCAATAAATCTCTCGGTTAGGCCGCTTTGGAAAGATATTGTTCCGCCAACATATCTGCGAACTGCTTATGCCTTCGATTCTTCAATGATGAGTTCCACAACGGTTCTTGGACCTGTAATAGTCACATCACTTGCGCTCTCTTCGCGCCCCTATTTGGCGCTCAATGTTGTGGCCGGACTGATGCTCACCGGTGGAGTCGCACTCGCTATGACTTCTGTATCACGGAACTGGATTCCTGAGAAGAAAGTTAAGGGCCAAGAGAGACTGTTGAAAAATCGCGCGATCCAGATGTTGATGTTCGAAGGGTGTTTCATTGGTTTTGGTTGGGGCGTCTTTGATGTCGCAGTCCCAGCATTTGCAACTCAAGAGAATGTGCCTCATCTGGTGGCTTGGATCTTTGCATCTTTTGGAGTTGCCACCGTCATCGGCGGATTACTTGGCGGACTCGTCTCAAAGAAATTAGCTCCACTTTTAGCGTTACGACGCGCTTATCTACTCTGGTCAATCGCCTGTTTTCCAATTGCATTTACCTACCCAGACTGGACAATGGCGCTAGTCGGCGCATCAATTGGTTTTCTGGGTGGTGCAGTCCAAGTCTTTTACTTTGAAGTCCTCGAAGCGGTTCGCCCGAAAGGTTCACAGACTTCTTCACTGGGTTGGATCTGGAGCGTCGAAGGATCATTTATGGCGGTAGGTGCAGCAGTTGGTGGAGTTGTCTCCGAACACCTTTCACCGCGCATTGGATTGGCGATGTTGCCGATAATGATCTTCATTGGATACATAATTCTTACAATTGGAAAAGGGCGACTATCGGCCGCCAATGACCTACCAACCGATGACGAAGATCTCGCTGCAATGGCCGATCTGAGCGATCGCAATACTTAAAACTTATCTGGGAACGTTAATGAGCAGCTTCGTTCCAACTTCGGCCAATTCCGACACTGACATCTAGCGGTGCTTTAAGCGGGTACGCCGCAGCCATTTCGCGTCGTACCAAAGTGGTGAGTTTCTCTTCCTCTCCTGCTGATACCTCCAAGATCAGTTCGTCATGAACTTGCAACAAGAGTCGTGAATGCAATTTTTCAGCAGTGAGTGCGGTATCTACATTAAGCATCGCCTGTTTAATAATATCTGCAGCTGAGCCCTGAATCGGGGCGTTAAGCGCCATGCGCTCTGCAATCTCTCGGCGTTGTCGATTATCGTGCATCAAATCAGGAAGATAGCGGCGACGTCCCATCACGGTTTCGGTATATCCAACTTTACGTGCTTCAACGACAACGCTACTTAAATAATCGCGAATCCCTCCAAAGCGCAGGAAGTATTTATCCATAAGATCTTGCGCCGCTGGCGGAGAGAGATCTAACTGTGCCGCCAAACCATATGCGCTAAGGCCATATGCCAATCCATATGACATGGCTTTAATTTGTCGGCGCATCTCGGGATCAACATCCGTGGCTTTTACTCCATAGACAAGTGCAGCGACCGTGGCGTGTAAATCTTCGCCAGATTCAAATGCAGCAAGCAAGCCCGCATCGTTAGATAAATGAGCCATGATGCGCATTTCGATTTGGCTGTAATCTGCGGTGAGTAAAGCGTTATAGCCATCACCAGCAATAAATGCATTGCGGATACGGCGACCTTCCTCAGTGCGCACGGGAATATTCTGCAAGTTAGGACCAACTGAAGATAAACGTCCAGTAGCTGCAACTGTCTGCCCGAAGTGAGTGCGTATCCTGCCATCAGGAGCGATCTCCGCAATCAAGCCTTCCACTGTAGTCCCTAGTTTCTTAGTTTCGCGGATACGTAAAAGAGATTCAAGGAGTGGATGCTTGGTCTTCTCAAATAACCAATTTAGCGCTTCGGCATCGGTAGTAAATCCAGTCTTTATCTTCTTAGTCTTAGGAAGGTTTAACTCTTCAAATAAAACAATTTGAAGTTGCGCAGGGGATGCAACATTGAATTCGTGACCTGCGGCGAGATGTGCCGCTTTCGTTTCACGCGTTACCTCCCCTTCAAAGAAAACTGCCAACTTCTCTAGCTCTTTGCGATCAACAGATATCCCACGATTCTCCATAACTGCTAAGAGCTGGGCTATCGGAAGTTCTAGTTCGGAGAAGAGTTGCATCACACCACGATCGCGCAGCTCGGTCTCTAAGGATCTACGTAAAGTAAATAGAACCGCGGCGCTGCTTATAAGCTCTTGCTCAGGAGATGAAGAATCTATAGTTGCGCCATCACCCCAGCGCTCTAATAAATCGCTTAAATCTTGCGCCCGCACCCCGGGGTTGACTAGGTATGCGGCCAGCGCAGTATCGAATGCAACTCCGGTCAGTAGATTTGTGCGTGCGAGAGATTTTCCATCGTGTGTAATCTTCGGAATTTTTAGATCCTGCGCCCACCGCCCCATCTGTGAAGAATGGATCAGTTGGACATCAGTGGGCGAAAATGCGACTGCATAGCGATGTAATTTCTCATCGCGCAGCTCAAATGCAATTGCCAGATCACCTTTATGGTTCAAAATTCGTTCATCTAGTTCGGCTGGAGATAGCGCGCCACCTTCGATAATTGTGGAGAAGAGTGTGAATTCTTCCTGCACTTCTTGCGTCCTGATAACGGATTCCTGGTTAAGGATTGGTTTTAGGCGATCCTTTAGCGTTCTAAACTCAAGTTGCTCAAAGAGTTTTGTTAGATCTGCCTCAACTACTCCTGACCAAGATAGGGCATCTATTTGGTATTCGACCGGAGCATCGTGGACTAGTTGAGTAAGTTCGCGATTGCGAATCACATCATTGATGTTATCGCGCAGTGATTGACCTACCTTGCCACCGACTTTATCCACATTGGCAATTAACTCTTGTAAAGATCCGTATTCCACAATCCATTTCGCAGCAGTCTTTTCGCCTACCCCAGGAATAGATGGCAAATTATCACTGGGGTCACCGCGTAGCGCCGCGAAGTCCGGGTACTGGTCGGGCGACATTCCATACCTTTCCTGAACTGCAGCCGGTGTCATGCGAGCCATTTCTGAGACCCCGCGCTTTGGATACAGGACAGTTGTCTTATCGGTAACTAATTGAAAACTGTCGCGGTCACCGGTACAGATGAGTACTTCTGCGCCTTCGCGCTCTGCCTGCTTAGTAATTGTGGCGATGATGTCATCAGCTTCAAACCCTTCTATGGCAAATTGTGTAATTCCAAAACCCTTAACCAACTCACTCAGGTATGACATCTGTGAGCGAAATTCATCAGGGGTCTTGGCGCGATTGGCTTTATAGTCAGGAAATATCTCGGTTCGAAAGGTTTTGCGCGAAATATCAAAGGCCACGGCTACGTGGGTCGGTTTCTCATCCTTCAACAAAGAAATCAACATGGTGGCAAAGCCATAGATCGCATTTGTGTGCTGGCCCTGCGCGGTTGTGAAATTTTCAGCAGGCAGAGCAAAGAATGCTCGATATGCCATTGAATGCCCATCAATAAGTAGCAAACGCTTCTGGGCCATAGTGGCATCCTAGAGAAGTACTCGTAAACAAGTTACTATTTCGAACTATGACGCAGCCAGAAAATACCCCGAACTATTTAGAGTTGATTCGCGAACGCGGAAGTGGCGCCCTTGATAAGAAAATGGGGATCGAGATTTTGGAGGCCTCCCCTGAACGACTTGTCGGCCGCATGCCTGTAGAGGGAAATACCCAACCAATCGGTCTTCTGCACGGTGGCGCTAGCGTTGTCCTTGCGGAATCTTTGGGTTCGGTAGGAACTCAACTGCACGCCGGGCCTACCCGAAAAATTGTGGGCGTAGATATAAATGCCACTCATCACAAATCGGCGATATCTGGTTTTGTAACTGGCGTCGCAACTGCTATTTCTTTAGGCAAGACGATGTGCAGCTATGAAATCGTGATTACCAACGAGCAGGGTCAGCGCACGTGTACTGCGAGAATTACTTGCTTGATCCTTGCCGAACGATAGCGCTCCTCGCTAAGGTTACATCCGTGTGAACGTCCCTGTGAACAATTGGGCTTCCAACCGAGCTATCAGAATTGGAGAGTGCTATGGCAAAAAGTCCTACCCTCCTTACTCTTGGTAGAGCAGCCTTGCTCATCGCTATCGCTCTCACATTTCCAATTCTTCTCGCATCTCCCGCGCAAGCGGAGACTCCTACAAAACTTTATGGCGTAATCTCCGGCTCAGCAGGTGAGGCGCTCTCTGATATAGGAATTTCAATTCTTGGTCCAGGTGGATTTTCTGCTCAAACCTCCACTAACGAGCAAGGCGCGTGGGAAGTACCCATTCTGACCAAAGGTACTTTCAGCATCACAATTAACGAAGATGATTTACCAGAGGGACAAGCCTTAACTGATCCAGAGAAAGGCACTGTTAAAGCAAATGTCTTTATGCTTGGAGTCGATCTCCGAATCCTCTTTCCTATCGGACCCGGCGTGGTTCAATCCTCACTCCTTGAACGATCTGCACAACTTACCCTCGATGGGATTCTTTTAGGTTTGGTAATTGCCTTAGCCGCCCTCGGGTTAAGTCTGATCTTTGGAACAACTGGTTTAACTAACTTTGCTCACGGAGAAATACTCACCCTCGCCGGTCTTTTAACATATTACTTCAGCGCCATAGTTGGCCTTCCTGTCTTAGTCGCCGCACCCCTCGCGGTATTAATTGGGGCGGTGATCTCTGGCTTCCTCCAAGATAAATATCTATGGAAGCCGCTACGTCGCCGTGGAACTGGCCTTATTGCGATGCTTGTTGTATCAATCGGTTTTGCGATCTTCCTTCGATATTTCTTTCTCTTCATCTTCGGTGGCGACACCCGCCAACTGCCGCAGTACGCAGGACAGGCAGGCCTTGAGCTAGGTTGGGTAAACATCACACCTAAATCAATTCTTACCAGTACGGTGGGAATCATCTTCATAATCGGTGCAACTCTGTGGCTGCTGCGCACTCGCATGGGCAAAGCTAGTCGCGCCGTTGCAGATAACCCAGCCCTGGCTTCAGCCTCTGGAATCGATGTGCAGAAGGTTATCCGCGCTGTGTGGATACTAGGTGCGGCCCTAGCCAGTTTTGCAGGTGTAATTATTACGGTAAACCAAGGTGTGAGCTTCCTGATGGGCCAAGATATGCTACTACTTATCTTCGCTGCAGTGACTTTGGGTGGTTTAGGAACTGCCAATGGTGCACTTGTTGGATCGCTCATTATCGGTCTCTTTGTACAACTCTCTACCCTCTTCATCCCGACCGAACTTAAATATGTCGGCGCACTTATTGTCCTGATACTCATTCTCGTTATCAGACCACAAGGAATTCTTGGCAAGCAAGAGAGGATTGGATAAATGGATTTTCTCTTTATTACCCAACAAACTTTAAGCGCAACTATCGGAGTCAACACCATTATCTTCGCACTAGCTGCGATCGGGTTAAATATGCACTTCGGCTATACCGGATTGCTCAATTTTGGTCAGGCAGGGTTTCTAGCAATTGGAGCATATAGCGTTGCTGTTCCAGTTATATCCTTTGGGTTGCCTCTTTGGGTTGCATTCCTTATCGGCATATTTAATTCAATTATTTTCGCTCTCATACTCGGTATACCCACTCTGCGTCTTCGCGCCGATTACCTCGCCATTGTGACTATCGCTGCCGCTGAGATTGTTCGGCAGATCGCGCGGTCGGCAACCTTTAACTCCACGTTGGGGGGATCTGATGGAATAACAGGAAAATTTGGAGCAGACTTCTTTGCTCTCAACCCATTTAAATCAGGGCTAAATACACCGATTCTGCGTTTTAACGCAAATGATCTCTGGGTTATCATCACCGGCTGGCTTCTAGTTGCACTCATCGTATTTATTATGTGGGTTATGGTGAACTCCCCTTGGGGGCGCCTGATGAGAGCAATTCGTGAGGATGAAGATGCTGTCAGGTCTTTGGGAAAGAATGTATACCTCTACAAAATGCAATCTCTTATTATTGGTGGCGTGATTGGCGCCTGTGGCGGCTTTGTCTATGCCCTATCTCGACAATCTGTACAGCCCGATAACTATGGAACAGCGCTAACTTTCTTCGCCTATACAGTTTTAATACTTGGTGGAGCAGCGCGCGTCTTCTCTCCGGTAGTTGGCGCGATGATCTTCTGGTTCCTTATAGTCTTCATTGAGCAGGTACTTCGTCAAGCTGTCGCAAATGACCTCATCCCCGATTGGCTCATCGGCGCAAATCAGGTGAGCCAGATCCGCTTCATGTTGATGGGAATCGGATTGATGCTCTTAATGATCTTCCGCCCACAAGGCATTTTTGGTGATAAGAAGGAGTTGGCTCTAGATGCAAAGGCGTAGCGGTAGTGGAAGTGATTTTGTAGCGGTGACAGCGCAAACTCCTGGTTCCGCAAAGCCAGATCCAATTTTGATCGCAGACCACATCACCCGTACCTTCGGAGGACTCACCGCTGTCAACGTTGCACACCTTGAGATCCAGCGAGGTTCGATCACCGCGCTTATTGGTCCAAATGGTGCCGGGAAGACGACCTTCTTCAATCTCTTAACTGGTTATGACTCCCCTAACTCTGGGAGTTGGAGTTTTAATGAGAAAGCGCTCAATGGAATTCCACCACACAAGGTTGCCCGATTGGGCATGGTGCGTACCTTTCAATTGACCAAGGCGCTCTATCGATTGACGGTTTTAGAGAATATGGCTCTTGGTGCGCGAGGACAGAGAGGTGAATCTGTACTCACCTCGCTCTTTCCTTGGCTGTGGAGAGCTCAGGAGAAAGAGATTACAGAGAAAGCGATCTCTATTCTGACTAACTTTAAATTGATCGATAAGAAAGATGACTTTGCCGCAGCCCTCTCGGGTGGACAGAGAAAGTTACTTGAAATGGCGCGCGCTCTTATGGTTGAGCCTGAAATGGTGATGCTCGATGAACCGATGGCCGGAGTCAATCCCGCCCTCAAGCAATCCCTGCTGGAACATATCAAGGAGTTGCGCAATGAAGGTAAGACGGTGCTCTTCGTTGAGCACGATATGGATATGGTTCATGAGATCAGCGATTGGGTCGTCGTTATGTCACAAGGTGAAGTAATTGCAGAAGGTACGCCGACATCGGTAATGAAGAATGAGCAGGTGATCGAGGCTTATCTCGGAGCGCATCACAATGTTGATCTCTCAGCAGGGGGCGAGAAGTAATGATGAACTCAATTGTTACGCCAGTTGGTACAAGTGAAAAACTTGTCGAAGCCAAGAATTTGATAGCGGGTTATCTGCCTGGAATTAACATTTTAAATGGCTGCAACTTATTCGCCACCCAAGGCGAACTTGTTGGAATTATTGGCCCAAATGGCGCTGGAAAATCTACACTTCTCAAGGCTTTATTTGGTCTAGTCAAGATTAGAGAAGGCTCAGTCACTCTTCGAGGTGAAGAGATCACAAATATGCGCGCCGATGAATTAGTTGGACGAGGCATCGGCTTTGTTCCACAGAGCAATAACGTCTTCCCATCTTTGACTATCGAAGAGAACCTTCAAATGGGCGCATTCCGGTCACCTTCTTTATTTAGCGAAAGATTTGATTTTGTCACCGATCTCTTCCCAACGCTTGGCACTCGGCGCAAGCAGCGTGCTGGCTCTCTCTCAGGCGGTGAACGCCAGATGGTGGCGATGGGTCGTGCGCTGATGATGAACCCATCAGTCTTACTTCTCGATGAACCAAGCGCTGGATTATCTCCCGCTCTTCAAGATGAGGTATTTGTTCGCGTTCGGGAGATTAATAAGATTGGAGTTACGGTAATTATGGTTGAGCAAAATGCTCGACGTTGCCTGCAGATTGTTGATCGGGGTTATGTATTGGATCAAGGTACAAATGCGTATGAGGGAACAGGTAAATCACTCTCAACAGATCCAAAGGTTATCGAGCTCTATCTAGGGACCCTCGCCAAATAACCTCTACTGAGATGATG
>JAQCAO010000041.1 GCA_027731885.1 Actinomycetota bacterium
CAAACTGGCCAAGCATCGACATCGGCAAATCTCTTGAAAAGCGCCGCTTTACCCTCCATTACAGGAAGCGCTGCCTCTGGGCCAATGTTTCCCAGGCCAAGTACCGCAGAACCATCTGTAACAACAGCAACGGTATTGCGCTTCATTGTTAAGCGCCGTACATCGGATGGATCTTCAACAATCGCCTGACAAATGCGGGCCACACCTGGCGTGTAAGCGCGGGATAGGTCATCTCTAGTCTTTAACGGGACTTTTGCTTGAACCTCTAACTTTCCACCGAGGTGCAATAAAAATGTGCGATCGCTAACTTTGCGAACAGTTAGCCCTGCATGCGCAGTCAAGGCGTTGTTTATCTCTTGCGCATGATCTACATCTATTGTGTCGCAAGTGACATCTATAACTACTTTTTCTAAGAGCGATTCAACAACATCGAGTGCGGTAATTGTTGCACCTGCACCAGTGATTGTGCTGGTGATTAATGCAACTGGTTGAAGATCTGGAGATCCTTCAACACGAATCGTGATTCCATACCCGGGTGATGTAGATGCCATTTAAACAACTCCGTAAAGACGATCGCCAGCGTCGCCTAAACCAGGAACGATATATCCGTGGTCGTTTAACTTCTCATCGAGTGCGCCAGTGACAAGAGTGATCGGAACCCCCGAATTAGCAAAAGCATCTTCGAGCACTTTTATTCCTTCAGGAGCTGAGAGAATGCAAATGGCAGTGATGTCATCGGCGCCACGTTCGATTAAGAAGTTAATCGCCGCAACCAGAGTTCCACCGGTTGCCAACATCGGATCTAGTACAAAGCATTGGCGGCCAGAAAGATTTTCAGGAAGACGATTTGCATATGTGCTCGCTTGCAGCGTTTTCTCATCGCGAACCATTCCGAGAAAACCAACTTCGGCGGTTGGGATCAAACGTGTCATTCCTTCGAGCATGCCAAGACCTGCACGCAAAATTGGAACGACGACTGGCCTTGGGTCAGAGAGCTTCAATCCAGTCGTCGCAGAAACCGGAGTCTTAATCGAAACTTTTTCGGTGCGGACGTCGCGAGTTGCTTCATAGGCGAGCAGGGTCACGAGCTCTTCAACTAAGTGGCGAAATGTTGGTGAATCCGTTCTTTCGTCGCGCAGAACGGTCAATTTGTGGGTAATCAGCGGGTGGTTGGCGACGTGAACTTTCATGGCTCCTACCTTACAGGGGTTTCCAACTCGCCCAATGAGTGAGAATATGGTGGATGTGACGGAAGCAATGGTGGACGAGGTAGATATCGCAGTTGCTGCGTGGCACGAGGACGGCCGCTGGAATCTCGCGCTGTTACCTGACGCACATGATTTACCTCAAATTATTGATCGCCTAAAGTCACAGCAAACAAATGGTGGCGCGATCGCTTTATTGGCAATCGATGAAGAATTCTTTATGTTGATACGCGTTTTAGGATCACACATCAGCATGTTTTTAAGTGATGTGACTTGTGCAATGGATTATGCAGTCGCCGCAGAATTTCTCGAACTCTGTGATTTAGATTCTCCTGAAGAAGATGAAGAACCTCTTCCGGTTGGGCATTTAGATATTTTGGCAGATCTCGGAGTTAATCAAATGGAACTCTCTGCACTCTGCGATGATGCAGAACTTTTTCCAGATGAACAATTAGAAGCGATCGCTAGCCGCCTAGGATTTGCCGAACAATTCGCTGAGTTATTGGAGCTATAAGAATTTCAAATCAAAGCCTTGAATCTCTGATGGATAAAGCGATCGCAATTGCAGAAAAAGCAACTGCAACTGGCGATGTACCGGTCGGTGCACTTGTCATAAACAAAGATGGAATTGTTGTCGGAAGCGGTTCGAATGAACGCGAAGTCAAAAACGACCCAACTGCGCATGCCGAAATAGTCGCGCTAAGAAACGCTGCGAGCCGATTGCAAAATTCTCGGCTTGATGGTTGCACTTTGATAGTGACTTTAGAACCTTGCGCGATGTGTGCTGGCGCAATCGCACAAGCGCGCATTTCTCATCTAATTTTCGGCGCGTGGGATAAGAAAGCTGGCGCAGTTGGTTCTGTCTGGGATGTGATTAGAGATCCGCGCGCACTTTATAAAATGGATGTAACTTCTGGAGTTCGCGAGGCCGAATGCGCCAAGCTTTTAAGTGATTTCTTCGAAAAGCAGCGTTGATTTAAACCAATAGTTCGTAAGAAGGATTCAAGATAGTCAGCGCACCTTCTTCTTCGCCGACCATGCCTTCTGCACGAATCTGCGAACCGACTTCAAGGCCTGCGATCTCGCGGCGACCTAAAAATTGCAAAGTAACGCCACCGGTCTGATCCCAAACTTCGACTTGAAGAATTGGGGCTGATCCACGCGGTGCGCTCTTAATCGCTGTCACCTTGCCTTGAACATGGGCTCGCTTGCGCCACTGAATCTCGCCGATAGGTGTCATTTCTTCTGCGTAGTGGCTAACGGGTTCAACGTTCTTCATAACATCTTCGATTGGTTTAAATCGCGCAACAGGTGCGGCCACCGGTTTCACTTCACTTGGCGCAGCAAGGGTTAACTGTGAGGATGAAGTAATGCGATCCACGTCAAAAGGAACAATGGTTGCGACGACGCGCTGCAATTGAGAAATAGGTGCAGCAATCTCTTCAGCAGTTTGATCGTGAAGCAAGCGGCCAAGGAAACCTGAATATGAACGGCGCGGAAGCAAGAGCGTCAATTCAACATCTTGCTTCTCGGTCATACGAATTGCATAGTCAAGTGCTGAGTTTGCAAGGCGTCTATCCGGGCAGTCGATTAGTTCGAGAGTCACATCATCTAGCGCATCTGATTTTGCCCACGCCTCTTTAATATCTTCTGCCCGTCGATCGTCAATTACAAAGTGAACAGCGCTTAGATTTCGTGGCTTAAGGCTACGCGCGTAACGAACCGCACCAACCGTTGCGATATCTACATTGTCAACAAGAACTGTCACATCGTGTCGTGCGATTGAAGTCGCACGCTCCTGATGTTGCTTGATAGTAAGTGCTTTTTGTTCGCGTGCGTATTGCTTATTAAATTTCAACATTAGAATCACAACTAATGGCGTACCGATTACGACAACCCAGGTGCCTTGTGAGAACTTCACTATTGAAAGAACTAGAACTGTAAAAACTGCAATCGCAGTTGAGATACTGTGCGATAAAATTTTTCGCTTTGGCAGCTTTAGGCGGATACTCCTTTTTGTCATTCCCGCTCCGGTTAGGGCGAACCCCACAAATACTGAGAGGGCGTAAATTGCCGCCAAAACCGTAATACTCGCTTGAGTAACAATGACCAATAGCGTGGCGAAACCAGCTATAAATAAAACCCCATTTGAAAAGACTAATTTATGGCCACGTTGTGTCAGCCTACGAGGCAAATAACCATCGTTAGCCACCATATTGACCAAATTAGGAAATGCGGTAAAACAGGTATTTGCGCCTGCAAATAAAATAAGCATGGTTCCAGTTTGAGTTAGGATGAAAAGAATATCTCCAATGAGTCCATCACCAAGTGCAGCCTTCGCAATTAGTGAGATCACAGTTGGTGTTCCATCGGCATATGGAATTGCCTGAGTTTCTTTGGCAAGCCAAGCAATACCGATAATTAAAGTGCCTAGAGTGGCGCTCATGAGTATCAATACTTTTTTCGCATTTACGTGCCCTGGGTTTTTAAATAACGGAACACTATCTGAGATCGCCTCAAGTCCAGTGAGAGATGCGCTTCCATTTGCAAATGCTTTTAGTATTAAAAGCATCGCCGCAACTGAGAGCAAACCTTGAGCCTGTCCGATTGGAACCAGCCCCTCCGTATCTTGGCTATAGACCGGCAAAGTTCCTGCAAAGTATCTATAAATTCCAAAAATGAAAACAATAAGCATTGAGCCCATGAAGAGATAAGACGGAATTACAAAAAAAGCACCTGCTTCTTTTACTCCTCGTAGATTTACATAGGTAAGAGTAAATACGATTAAAACTGTAATTTGTACCTTAAATGGATTTAACTCTGGGAAGGTTGATAAAAGTGCAGCAACTCCTGCGGCAGATTGAATTGCAACAGTAATGATGTAGCCAAACATAAGTTCAACAGCTGCAACTTGTGAAACTACTCGTCCAAAGTTTTCGCGAGAGACAAGATAGGCGCTGCCAGAACGTGTGTATGTTGTAATAACGTCGCGATATAGAAGTGTGATTGCGATCAACATCACGATGATGATCCCGATCATGGGAGGGAAAATCGTAAACGCTGCGAGACCGAAGGCAGGAATTAGCGCAACAAGTATCTGCTCGCCGCCGTAGGCAGAGGAAGAGATGCAGTCAGAAGAGAGAACTCCAAAAGCATTCTTCTTACTTAACCTCTGGGAGGACAAGGTGTGGCGATTAAGCGGTATCCCAAGGAAATACTTTTTGACTTTGTAACTTAATGGGTCTTTAAGGTGACCCAGTTCTCGTCTAACAACTGGTGTATCCGCACCATCCGTCCAAGACTTTGGCACAAAAACTCCTTCAGTTACCGCGGCTAGCGCGTTCAATTGCCTTTTCAGTATGCTCATCTTATGCGCACTCAGTTATATATAGATGGCCAATGGGTCGATGGAAATGGCACTTTGGATGTAATTGATCCAAGTGACGGCTCAGTTATAGCCAAAGTTGCCACCGCCGGCGATGCCGAGATTGAGGCTGCGCTAGCCGCTGCCGATCGCGCCGCACCCGCCTGGGCCAAGACCGCCCCGCGCGTGCGCGGTGAAATCCTGCGCAGAGCATTTGAACTTATGACGCAAGAAGCTGATTACCTCGCCGAGTTAATTTCAAAAGAGAATGGCAAAGCGCTACCTGATGCCAAAGGTGAAGTTGCTTATGCCGCCGAATTTTTCCGTTGGTTCTCTGAAGAAGCAGTCCGTATTGCTGGTGATTTCAGAATGTCGCCAAGTGGAGATAAACGAATTCTTGTTACGCATCAACCAGTCGGTCTCTCAATACTTATTACACCTTGGAACTTTCCGGCTGGAATGGCAACTCGTAAGATAGGTCCAGCCATCGCTGCGGGATGCGCCATGATTTTAAAGCCAGCAGGAGAGACACCTCTTACTGCGCTCGCCATCGTTGATATTTTAGATCGCGCGGGAGTTCCTAAAGGTGTTGTTAATTTGATTCTGCCAACCCCAACGGGACCAGCGATTGCAAAAATGTTGCACGATAAGCGCGTTAAGAATCTTTCCTTTACTGGCTCAACAGAAGTTGGTCGCATAATCCTTAAAGAAGCTGCCGACAATGTAATTCGCTGTTCTATGGAACTTGGCGGAAACGCACCATTTGTTGTTATGGATGATGCGAATATTGATGAAGCGGTAAAGGGTTTAATGCTCGCCAAGATGCGCAATGGTGGCGCAGCCTGCACCGCCGCAAATCGTATTTATGTGCAACGCCCAGTTGCGAAAGAATTTATTGAAAAGTTTACAGCCGCAATGGGCGCATTTGTAATGGGACGCGGTCGCGACGCAGGTGTGCAGCTCGGTGCCAGCGTTTCTGTTAAAGAGCGCAACAAGATCGCTGAACTCGTTGATAACTCCATTAAAGCTGGCGCAAAGGTTTTAACTGGCGGAAAAACTCCAGATGGTCCGGGCGCTTTCTATCCCGCAACCGTTTTAGAAGTAGATAAAAAGGCTGAAATTCTCAAGCACGAAGTCTTTGGCCCCGTTGCCCCTGTCGTAGTTTTCGACACTGATGACGAAGCGATCCAATTAGCTAATAGCACTGACTTTGGATTAATTAGTTACGTCTATTCTGAAAATCTAAAGCGCGCTATTCAAATATCTGAGGCGATTGAATCCGGAATGGTTGCAATCAACCGCGGTCTTATTTCCGATCCAGCCGCACCATTTGGTGGTGTGAAGCAATCTGGTTTAGGCCGCGAAGGTGGCTTCGATGGAATCCACGAATTTCTCGAAACCAAATACATCGGGGTCGAGATTTAAATTCCTGCCCAATTAATATGGCGGAGGATGAGGGATTTGAACCCTCGAAAGGTTGCCCTTTACACGCTTTCCAAGCGTGCGCACTCGGCCGCTATGCGAATCCTCCTGGCGGGATCGCTCCCGACTGGCTAAGGGTAACGGGGTAATAACTATGATTACGCCAGATCCCTCACGCGGCATTACCGCGCTGAACTCCCCCAGGGTAGGAATACAGCAAGGGTAGGCGCGCTCTAATGGGTGCGTGGGGGGTCCTTTATATAGTGCCAGTCGGTACTTTGTAATAGGTTGTAAATATCGTTGCGCAGAAGAGAGGAGTGAAAATGTCACTCGCGTTGTATCGCAAGTATCGACCATCTGTATTTGCAGATGTAATCGGTCAAGAACATGTCACCGTTCCACTTTCTAATGCGCTGACTTCTGGCAAAACACATCACGCTTATTTATTTAGCGGACCACGTGGTTGCGGAAAAACTTCTAGCGCTCGCATCATGGCGCGCTCACTTAATTGCGAACAAGGTCCGACTCCAACTCCTTGCGGACTCTGTCAATCCTGTAAAGATTTAGTTGCAAATGGTCCGGGTTCACTCGATGTAATTGAACTCGATGCGGCGACCCACGGTTTAGTCGATGATGCACGCGACTTACGCGATAAAGCATTCTTTGCACCAGTTCAAAGCCGTTACAAGATTTATATCATTGATGAAGCTCACCAACTTGGACCAGGCGCAGCAAATGCGCTTTTAAAGGTTGTGGAAGAACCACCTCCCCACGTAATTTTTATCTTTGCAACAACCGAACCAGAAAAGTTGATTTCAACTATTCGTTCTCGTACTCATCACTATCCATTCCGCTTAGTTCCACCAGGAATCTTGGCGGAACACTTGGAAAAGATTTGTAAAGAAGAAGGCGCAAGCGTTGCTAAAGGCGTGATTCCACTTGTGGTGCGCGCCAGCGGTGGCTCGGTTCGTGATGCACTTTCAGTACTAGGTCAGTTACTTGCTGGCGCTGGTCCTGATGGAGTCAGCTACGAGATCGCGATTCAATTGCTCGGATTTACCGATGGCGCACTTCTTGATGATGCCGTTGATGCTCTTGCGGCGCGCGATGGTGCAACGCTCTTTAAAACTGTTGATCGCGTTATCGAATCAGGTCACGATCCGCGTCGCTTTGCCAGTGATCTCCTAGAACGCCTGCGCGATTTAATGATCGTTGATGCACTTGCCGCAACTAATGCCAATTCAATTCTGCGTGAATTACCCGATGATCAGTTGGAACGTATGCGCACCCAAGCCGCAAATATCGGCGCTGCTAACTTGTCGCGTTCTGCAGATATTGCAGCAGAAGGCTTAACCCAAATGCGCGGCGCAACAGCGCCTCGTTTGATTCTCGAACTTATCTGCGGCCGTATGTTGTTGCCTGGCGGAGATAACAGCGAATCCGGAATGCTCTCGCGCATTGAACGTCTAGAACGCGTCGAAAACATTTCCACTCCCGCATCATCTCCAACTCCACCAGTGATTCCGAAGAGTTCAAAAGCAGCTAAAGATGAAGTGATTCCAACGGTTGTGGCTGAGAAGGAAGCAACAGAAGGAGATTCTAAAGAAGCTCTTCCCGAATCTCCGAAGGTTGCTTCCGAAAGGCAAGCCAAACCAGTTTCTTCTTCCAAATCTTTCGATATCGCCGGTTTACGCCGTCTTTGGCCTGATGTGATCGAAAACGTCAAGAAGCGCCGCCGCTTAACCTGGTCGCTCCTCTCCGCCTCAGCACAAATTGTTGCTGTAGATGAAAATCTAATTACGATCGGCATAGTTAATGCCGGTGCACGTGATTCATTTGTTAGATCAGAATCAGATGAAATCCTGCGCCAAGCTTTTATTGAAATTGTCGGAATTGATCGTAAGATAGAAGTAGTTGTAGATGCATCAATTGATACAACTTCAACACCTGAGGCGCGCGCAGTTCGTAAAGATGAAGCGCCTTCTGACAAGAACTTATTGTCAGGTGCTGCGCTACTAGCAGCCGAACTCGGTGCCACTGTGATTAATGAAAAGAACAAGGGCTAATGAGCACTGGTATGTATGAAGGTGCGATCCAAGATCTCATCGATGCTTTAGGGCGTTTGCCAGGGATAGGTCCAAAGAGCGCACAGAGAATTGCATTTCATATCTTGCAATCAGATGGCGATGCAGCGCTGAATCTTGTGGATGCGATTCGCACTGTAAAAGAGCGAGTTAGATTCTGCGATCAATGCGGAAATGTTTCTGAAGAAACCGAATGCCGCATCTGTCGCGATCCACGTCGCGATCCGACACAAATTTGCGTTGTTGAAGAGAGCAAAGATGTAATCGCCATCGAGCGCACTCGTGAATTCCGCGGCAAGTATCACGTCCTTGGTGGCGCAATCAGTCCAATTGATGGCATCGGCCCAGATCAGCTGCGCATCCGCGAATTAATGGTGCGCTTATCTGATTCAAATATCACCGAGGTAATCCTTGCGACTGATCCAAATCTAGAAGGCGAAGCAACTGCCACCTACCTTGCTCGCTTAATCAAGCCGCTTGGCATTAAGACTTCTCGCTTAGCCAGTGGCCTGCCGGTTGGTGGCGATCTTGAATATGCAGATGAAGTAACCCTGGGGCGCGCTTTTGAGGGTCGCCGTAACGTAGAAGGCTAAGAGTCTCACTATTTGAACGCGCCTTTGTCTCAATAATTGAGATTTCCCTTAATTGGGTGGCTGGAATCTGAAAATTGCTTCACTATTGGCCTATGGGGTTAATAGTTCAGAAGTACGGCGGATCCTCAGTAGCCGATGCCGAGGGCATGAAGCGCGTGGCCGCCCGCATTGTGGCGGCGAAGAAAGATGGCAACCAGGTCGTAGTCGTAGTCAGCGCAATGGGCGATACCACCGATGAATTAATCGATCTAGCAAACGCTGTCACCCCGATTCCCGGCGGACGCGAATTAGATATGTTGCTGACAGCCGGTGAGCGAATTTCTATGGCGCTGCTTGCAATGGCGATTTCAAATTTAGGTCACGAAGCTCGTTCATTTACCGGTTCACAAGCAGGTGTAATCACAGATTCTGCACACGGTCGCGCTCGCATCATTGATGTTACGCCAGGACGAATTCAAGAAGCGCTCGCCGATGGTGCAATTGCAATCGTTGCGGGTTTCCAAGGAATCTCGCAAGATACAAAAGATATTACGACGCTAGGTCGCGGTGGATCAGATACAACAGCAGTCGCACTTGCTGCAGCACTTGATGCAGATGTTTGCGAGATTTACACAGATGTCGATGGAGTCTTTAGCGCTGATCCGCGCGTTGTTCCATCTGCACGTAAATTAAAGACTGTTACTTACGAAGAAATGTTAGAACTCGCTGCCGCTGGTGCCAAAGTTCTGCACTTGCGTTGCGTCGAATATGCGCGTCGCTACAACTTACCGATTCACGTCCGTTCATCATTTTCACCAAACGAAGGAACCTGGGTGGTTGAAAACCATCCTGAAGGAGGAAACATGGAGCAAGCAATTATCTCGGGAATCGCACACGATAAATCCGAAGCCAAGGTAACGATTGTTGGCGTTCCGGATCGCACTGGTGTCGCAGCTCGTATCTTCCAAGCAATTGCCGATGCCGATATCAATATCGACATGATCGTGCAAAATGTTTCTGCTGCTGCAACCGGACTTACCGATATTTCATTCACTGTTCCTAAAGCAGAAGGAGCAAATGCAACGACTATTTTGAAGCGCATCCAAGGCGAAGTCGGTTTTGCTTCGATTCAATACGATGATTCAATCGGCAAACTCTCACTTGTTGGCGCCGGAATGCGTTCACACCCTGGCGTTACTGCAACCTTCTTCGCAGCAATGGCAGAAGTAGGGCTAAATATTGAAATGATCTCAACCTCTGAAATTCGAATATCGATTATTTGCCGCGAAAGTGACCTAGAAAAGGGAGTTCGAGCAGCACATACCGCCTTTGGGTTAGATGCCGATCAAGTAGAAGCAGTTGTTTATGGAGGAACAGGTCGATGAGTAAGAAAAAAGGAAAGAAACTTCCATCGCTTGCGGTAGTCGGTGCAACAGGTGCTGTTGGCACAGTAATGCTCGATATTTTAAGTAAGCGTAAAAATGTTTATGGAGAGATTCGCTTAATCGCATCTGCGCGCAGCGCCGGCAAGAAGTTAATCTGTCGAGGCGAAGAGTTAACTGTTGTTGCACTTTCTCCTGAAGCATTCGACGGTATCGATATCGCGATGTTTGATGTTCCAGATGAAATCTCAGCCGAGTGGGCGCCAATCGCCGCAAAGCGTGGAGCAGTTGTCGTCGATAACTCAGGTGCATTCCGCATGGATAAGAAAGTTCCATTGGTGGTGCCAGAGGTAAATCCAAAGGATATAAAGAACCGCCCAAAGGGAATTATCTCTAACCCAAATTGCACGACTCTTTCAATGATTGTTGCAATGGGTGCACTCAATAAGAAGTTCGGTTTGAAAGAGCTAGTCGTATCTTCTTATCAAGCCGCTTCAGGTGCCGGACAACCTGGGATCGATGCTCTGCACGATCAGATTTCTAAGATCGCCGGAAAGAACCTCGGTTCAGTTGCAAAAGATCTTCGCGGCGTGATTAAAGATCTAGGTCCATTCCCCGCACCACTGGCGATGAACGTTGTTCCTTGGGCGGGTTCTTTAAAAGAAGCTGGTTATTCATCTGAAGAACTTAAGGTTCGCAATGAATCACGGAAGATTCTTGGTATGCCAAAGTTAAA
>JAQCAO010000042.1 GCA_027731885.1 Actinomycetota bacterium
CGCGCCAATCGGATTCCATCGCCCGAAGATCATGATCGCTAAAGCGGTAAAGCCTTTACCGGCTGAAAAACCGCGATCAAAAGAACCAACCAGCTCTAGCGTTAGATAAGCGCCGGTAATCCCACCAAAGGCACCTGCGATAATTATATTTGTATATTTATATTTCCGTACAGAAATTCCTGAGGTCTCAGCGCTACTTGGATATTCACCAATTGCTCTTGTACGTAGCCCCCAAGGTGTGTGATAGATAGCAACGTATAGAGCGAAGATTAGGAATAAACCAAAGTAAGTTATTGGTCCGCTTTGAAAGAAGACTCGCCCAAAGAATGGAATCTCAGATAGCCCTGGAATCGACCAGCGGGGAAATATTGCAGGTAGTGAATAGCCTTGCTTATAAAAGAATGATGTCAATCCGGTGGCCAGAATATTGACTATCGTTCCGGCGATAATTTGATCCATCTTCCAAGAGACTGTTAACAGAGCGAGCAACAACCCGGTAACTGCGCCACTGGCGATAGCGGCAAGTAGTCCCCAGAGAAGATTTTGAGAGAGGGCTGCAACAAAGAATCCAAAAAATGAGGAAGTTAGGAGAGTTCCTTCGATTCCGATATTTACTACGCCAGTTCGCTCACACATTATTCCGACCATAGCGGCCATGGCAAGTGGTAGACCAAAAGTTATTGATGATGCGGCCACAGCAACAGTTGAAACCGAATTAATCGAATAAGCAACCGCTATAGCAAATATGACGAGATAAATGTAGATCGGCTTTCTTGACCGTAGTACAGGAGTTTTCATCTTAATTGCTACCCCAACCACTTGTAACTTGAGTATTGGAGCCACTCTTGAGTTTAAAGATCCGACTGATTATTGGCGCGGTAACAAAAAACAGGACTATCGCAAGAATTAGATCGATTATCTCCGGGCTAACACCTGCGGTGAATTGCATAGTTGGGCCAGCCCCACGCATGCCACCAAAAAGGATTGCTCCTGGTATCACAGCTAATGGATTGGCGCGGGCAAGTAGTGCGATGGTAATTCCATCAAAGCCGAGACCTTGATTGAAGGCGGGTTCAAATTTACCGACCACACCCAGGGTTTCAACTGCGCCACCAAATCCAGCAAGTGCGCCACAAGCCACCATTGCAAAAACGGTATTTCGTTTTACTGCAATTCCTGCATACCAAGCGGCATTCTTATTCTTGCCAACTGTTTCAAATCTAAATCCAGTTGTGGTCTTCTTAAAAATCCACCAGACACCAACTGCTAGTAAGCCGCTAAGTAGAAAGCCGATAGGCAAGCCAGCGATACTGCCAATCTTGGCAGTATCTGCAATAGCAGGTGTGCGGGCGATTATTGAACCCTCTTCTTTCAAAGGTCCATTAGATAAGTATTCGGCGAGCTGCAGAACTATGCTATTTAACATAATTGTTGTTATGACCTCGTGGATTCCACGGTATGCCTTGAGCGCACCGGCAATGTATCCAACGAGTGAACCAAATATGGCACCGATCAAAAGGCAGAGTGGAACGTGGGCAATCATTGGTAACCCTGTGATTGCATATCCAGCCCATGCAGCAGCTAGTGCGCCAGAAATTAGTTGACCTTGTGCACCAATATTGAAAAGCCCGGCCCGCAGACCAATGACTACTGCTAACCCGCTAATGGCAAGTGGGGTTGCTTTACCAAAAGTTTTAGCAAGTCCTTCTTGAGTTGAAAATGCAGTGGTGAATAAACTTTGATAAGCCCTAATCGGGTCTGAACCTTGGGTCATCATTAAGATCGCACCGATACCGAATGCGATTAGAAGTGCAATTAGCGGAGTGATCCAAGTACGAAGATACTTCACGATATACACCCCTGGCTTTTCATCTAAGACCCAAATCTACCCGTCAGAATTTCTCTGTCAACCACGATTAAATCCGTGAAGGATTAAATCAAATCTCTTCGCTCTCACTATATTGGAAGATACAGCGCTAAATAAAGCAGGGCAAAGGTTTAATTGATATAAACCCTTGCCCTGCTTTAATTGCTTAGATTATTGCGCAACGCCAGTTTCGATTTCGTCGCTAATTACCTTTGCGGTTACATCTGCAACTTTATCCTTAACATCAGCTGGGATTGTGGCATCAAAGTCGTGATAAGGAGCAGCTCCTACATCACCAAGGAAGTTTCCACCAGCAAATGTTCCATCTATAACTTGACCAATGAGCGCAACCACTCCCTGAGGAATGAGCTTCATTGCAGAAGTTACTAGACAGGCCTGAGCTTCTGGAACTGTGTCCCATTGATCAGTATCGACGCCGATGCAATATACGCCAGCCTTCTGAGCTGTACGTGCTAATCCACCGTTACCAGTTTTTCCACCAGCAGAGAAGATCACATCGAAATCTTGATCCAAGTACTGCTGTGCTGTTGATGCTCCCCAAGCAGGATCTTGGAAGGCGTTAGCGCCGGTGTAGTAAACAGATGAAGCCTTAGGGTAAGACTTTCCTTGCTCTTGTGATGCATATTCAACTCCGGCAACGAAGCCTTCAATAAACTTACGGACAGGTGGAATTGAATCTGGACCGCCAGCAATCGCTGCAGTCTTTCCTGTCTTGGTTAGGTAACCACCGAGGTAACCAACAATGAAGCCAGCCTTATCTTCAGGGAAAATTAATCCACTGTAGTTTGCCGCTGTTCCACCATAGAACTGATCTACGCCAATGAACTTAACATCTGGATACTGCTCTGCTGCAACCGCAGTAGCTTCAGCCATCAAGAAACCAACTGTAACGATCGCGTTGTAGCCAGCCTCAGCAAATAGCGCAATATTATCAGCGTAATCTTTTGGATCTTGTGTTTCTACGTACTTAGCAAATCCGTTGTTAAGCGTAGCTGCCTCTTGTGCACCTTCCCAAGCGGATTGGTTAAATGACTTGTCGTCAACTTTTCCAATATCAGTTACGAGACCGATACAAAACGCTTCTTCAGTTCCGCAATCAGCCTCTGTAATAGCCTTCTCTGCAGTTGAGCACGCGCTTAGCGCGATTCCGAGCAAACCCGCTGCAGCAAATACCGCAGCGAACTTCTTAAATTTCTTAAACAATTGAGCTCCTCTCGAAAGATTAGTCGTTTAACTAATCCAAACTTTCTGGGTGAGATAAAGAGTAGTCCAGCGCAGAAGTAACACAAATGCTCTGATCAATTTGAGTCTTTCCTCGTGTCGCTTTCAATAAATAGAAAGGTAAGGTTGAGGGTTAGGTCATATGATTGCGCGCATGCCGAACTTCCTGGAATCTCCGGTTAAAACGTTGACCCTGAAGAAGTTTGCCCTAGTTCTTCTCACATTAACTATCTCCCTCAGTGCAGAACCGGCGCAAGCGCTCGGCAAGGCAACCTTCTACCTTAAACTTCAATTGGGTTGTTACTCCGCCAACAAAGCGCCCACCAAGGCAAGTAAGTGGAGCACGACAAATTACAAGACTCTTTATTCAACTAGTTGCAATTCGGCACACCATTACGAAGTTTTCTACACTGGAAAGTTGAAAGTTAAGAAATTAGATTCGGAGGCGGCGAAGAAAGAGGTGGGAGTTGCTTGCGATAACGCTGCGCTGAACGCTCTGACCGGCCAGAAAGATCTGCCGACCACGCTTACCTATGGTTACTTCTATCCAGATCCCGGAGCTGAAGAGAGGAAATATGGCAAAAGAATAATTTGCTTCTTCCGCGTGACTGATCCGAAAAATGACAAGTTCTCCTTGTCCATCAACCGATCATTCCGCGAAGTAAATTACATTTAGCGGCGTTCTTCCGAGCCTTTTCCTAGATATTTTCTCTGCACCTTACGCGCTTGAATATAATTGGCATATGCCTTCTGGGTTGATTCCAGAGTTGAAACTTCCGGAATCGGGACTTCCCACCACGCCTCACTACTTGGGGCATAGAGCATGGGATCGCTATTTATATGTATCAAGGTGGCGGTGGGATGCGCCTTGGCAACTTTCATCGCAGCAGATAGATCTGCGATCGCACTTGGGCTTTCGGCTATGCGAATCACATTTACTCCAAGGCTTTCGGCGTTAGTGGCTAGGTCTATGGGCAGCACTCCACCAGATTCATGGTTATTTGATTTGCCATCACGGAAGCGATATTTGGTTCCGTATCTCTGCGAACCAATATCTTCCGATAGATGCCCGATCGAGGCAAAGCCATGGTTTTGCACAAGCACAACGATAAATTTCAATCCTTCGGCCACTGCTGTAACGAGTTCGGTATGCATCATTAGATATGAGCCATCGCCCATCATCACAACAGGAGTGCGTGATGAATCTGCGCGTGCGACTCCCAGGCCTGCAGCAATTTCATATCCCATACAAGAGAAGGCATATTCCATGTGATAACCAAGTGGATCGCGTACTCGCCACAACTTATGGAGATCTCCAGGTAGCGAGCCAGCTGCCCCGACTAAAACATCGCGCGGATCGGTTGCTGCTTGCACAGCTCCGATAATTTCGCTCTGGCTCGGTTTCGCTAACTTTTGATCAACGAAAGCGGCATTGACAATTGCATCCCAAGCCTTATTTTCATCAGAAATACGCTCTGCATAATCTGCAGAGACCTTGTATTGAGCGAGTTCAGTAGTGAGTTCTTCCAGAGCGGTGCGCGCATCAGCGACCACGGGAATTGGGCTGCCGTGTTTAAAGGCATCGAAGGCGGTGACATTTATATTTATAAATTTGACATCTGGATTTTGGAAGATACTTCGTGAAGCTGTAGTGAAATCGCTGTAGCGGGTTCCGATTCCGATGACTAAATCAGCTTCTTTGGCGAGGCGGTTTGCCGCAGTTGTTCCGGTGGCACCAACCGAACCACACATTTGCGGATGATCCCAAGGCAGTGAACCCATTCCGGCTTGCGAGACACCAACTGGAATTCCGGTTGCTTCCACAAATTTTGCTAATACCGCATGCGCATCTGAGTAAATAACTCCGCCACCAGCGACAATAAATGGCTTCTTTGATTTAGCGATTGCACGGGCCGCAACTGCAGACAAGCCAATATCAGGCCGCGGCCGGCGAATATGCCATTCACGATCTGCCAGAAATTCTTCTGGAACCTCAATAGTTTCCGCCTGAACATCTTCAGGAAGGCAGATGGTCACTGCACCGGTTTCAGCGGGATCAGTTAGAACCCGCATTGCACCAAGAAGTGAAGTAAAGATTTGTTCGGGACGATTGATGCGATCAAAGAATTTAGAGAGCGGCTTAAAGGCATCATTTACCGTCATAGATAGGTCATAGGGTTGTTCTAGTTGTTGCAGAACCGGATCTGAAACGCGATTAGCAAAGGTATCTGCAGGAAATAACAAGACCGGCAAGCGATTTGTTGTTGCAACTGCCGCACCAGTTAACATATTTGTCGCACCCGGGCCGACCGATGATGCACAAGCAAAGGTGGAGCGACGACGAGTCATCCGCGCATATGCTGAAGATTCATGAACCATCGCTTGTTCATTGCGAGCTTGGTGATAGGGCATTAGCCCTGGATCAGTTGTAGAAAGTTGCTTTAACGCTTGGCCAATTCCGGCCACATTTCCGTGGCCGAAGATTCCGAATACACCAGCGATCGTGCGTTCGCGGTGATCGCCATCGACGGTGTATTGGTGAGACAGGAATTCAATGATCGCCTGTCCCACGCTCATCTTGCGCGTGGCCATAGCTAACCCTGCCTTTCTAGGATCGTTAAATTAATTTTGTGGGAATCCAAGATTTATGCCGCCGTGACTTGGGTCCAACCAACGGCTGGTGATCGCTTTGCCGCGAGTAAAGAAATGAACGCCTTCTTCGCCGTGCGCCTTGGTATCCCCGAAGAGTGATTGTTTCCATCCACCAAATGAGTAGTAAGCAACTGGTACAGGAATCGGAACGTTGATGCCGACCATTCCGACTTGAATCTCATTCTGGAAGCGGCGGGCAGCGCCACCATCGTTGGTAAAGATCGCGGTGCCGTTACCAAAGGCGCCGCTATTGATGAGCGAGACTCCTTCGTCATAACTCTTAACGCGCACAATAGATAGGACAGGTCCGAAAATCTCATCCTTATATACCTTCGATGTTGTAGGGACATGATCGATCAGAGTTGGCCCAAGCCAGAATCCAGCTGATTCGCCATCTGCCTTGACGTTGCGACCATCGACCACAACTTTTGCACCATCTTTGGCAGCAACTTCAATATAGCCAGCGACTTTATCGCGGTGTTCTTTCGTGACCAGTGGACCCATATCGCAGCCGCGGCGACCATCACCCGTGCGCAATTTATCCATACGAGAAACGATCTTTTCAAGCAGCGCATCTGCTACTGGTTCAACTGCAACAACAACTGAGATCGCCATACAACGTTCTCCAGCTGAACCGAAGCCAGCATTAATTGCAGAATCGGCTACGAGTTCCAGGTCGGCATCAGGTAAGACCAACATATGGTTCTTAGCGCCGCCGAGTGATTGCACGCGCTTGCCAGCCTTTGCGCACTCTTCATAGATATAACGTGCAATCGGTGTGGAACCAACAAATGAAATCGCTTCGACATCAGGGGAGTGCAGTAATCCATCTACAGATTCTTTATCGCCGTTGAGCACATTAAATACGCCATCTGGCAGACCTGCTTCTTTCCAAAGCTTGGCAATCCAAATTGATGCCGATGGATCTTTTTCAGATGGCTTTAAGACAACTGTATTTCCGGCTGCGATCGCAATCGGGTAGAACCACATTGGCACCATTGCAGGGAAGTTGAAGGGAGAGATGACTCCGACTACACCGAGCGCTTGGCGAGTTGAGTAAACATCTACGCCAGTTGAAACATTTTCCGAGTAATAACCTTTGATGAGCTGTGGCATTCCGACCGCAAATTCAACAACTTCTTGGCCACGGGTAATTTCACCAAGGGCATCAGATAAAACCTTGCCGTGCTCGCTGGTGATGATTTCAGCGAGTTCGCCCTTTTTCGCATTTAATAATTCACGGAATTTAAAGATAACTTGCTGGCGAGCAGCGAGTGAAGTCTTGGACCACCCTGGAAATGCCTGCTTTGCTGATGCAATAGCTGCTTTAATTTCACCGCCATTTGCCAGAGCAACGCGCTTTGTTTCGACTCCAAGTGCTGGGTCGTAAACAGGTGCGGTACGACCTGAGGTGCTGACAAACTCTTTATTATCGATCCAGTGATTTACGGTGGTAGTCATAGCCTCATCCTATGACTTCAGCACCATACTTTTAAACGGCTAAATTCTTGGCCGCCGCCTTCGGATATTTTGGTCAGGCTGGTGGTGGACCTAAACTGCGAATTAGCGCTGGCGATCCAAGAACCTGACTTGCTTAGGGGTGAGCTCTCGCAGATCTTTGACTCCAAGCAATTTCATAGTTCGGATGATCTGCGATTCGAGAATGGATAAGCATCGTTCTACACCTTCTTGTCCGCCCGCCATTAGTCCGTATAGATATGCCTTACCTATATAAGTGAAGTTGGCTCCTAGGGCGATCGCAGCAACTATGTCAGCGCCACTCATAATTCCAGAATCGAGATGTACTTCAACATCTCGCTTTAACTCTTTTGAAACTTGCTCGACTAACGCAAGCGGGACAGGCGCACGGTCTAGCTGGCGCCCTCCGTGGTTGGAGAGAATTACCGCATCGGCACCAAATTTGGCAGCCTGCTTGGCATCTGCCAACGTTTGGATTCCTTTAACAGTGAGCGTTCCATCCCAATTTTTGCGGAGCCACTTTAGATCTTCAAAAGTCATAGTCGGATCGAACATGTAATCCAGTAATTGAGCCACCGTCCCGTGCCAATTAGACATTGATGCAAACTCGAGAGGTTTGGTAGTTAAGAAATTCCACCACCATTCTCGACGCGGGATAGCGTCAATGATGGTATTTAAAGACAATGTCGGTGGAACGGTTAAGCCATTTCTGACATCGCGCAAACGCGCTCCCGCAACTGGCACATCGACTGTCAGAATTAAATTTGTAACACCGGATTTTTTAGCGCGCTCCACCAATTGCATAGATGCGTCGCGATCTTTCCACATATATAACTGAAACCAGTTAACGCCATCTGGCGCAGCAAGTGCTACATCTTCAATGGAAGTTGTGCCTACCGTTGACAGAGTGAAGGGAATTCCAAATTTCGCGGCTGCTCTTGAACCAGCTATTTCGCCTTCGGCATGTATCATTCGTGTAAAACCAGTTGGTGCAATTCCAAAGGGAAGCGAAAAGGTGTGGCCGAATACTTTTCTTTCTGCTGAAACGCTTGAAACATCTTGTAAAATTCTTGGTGCAAATTCAATATTCCTAAACGCTTCTCGCGACCGATTCATTGAAATTTCTAGCTCGGCGCCACCATCTGTGTAATCAAAAGGTCCTTTTGGTGTCCGCTCTTTCGCGATATCGCGTAGATCCCAAACCGTGTGGGCTCTTGCCAACCTTCGAGATCTGCCATTGATTTCAATCTTGCGAAACTTCAGTAGATTGCTAAGTGCTTTCGGGCTCGGGAGAGTTCGTTTTATATTTTGGTTCACGAGAGCCGCCTTGCCATAACCCCACTTTACCTACATTAATTTTCTTGAATTTTCTGAGAATTTACCGGCTGGCAAGCCCTTTTATCTCTATCTGCCCTGAAGATAAACCCTGGAACGAGCGCGGTTTCCAGCAAAAAAGTGAGGCCAGGGCCTGGCCTTTCATCAAATCTTGATCAAATCTTTACCAAATCTTTACCAAAATAGTGCAGCCTGAGGCGTTGTGGGTCTGCGCGCCGCGGGGTAGTGTTGCCGCACGGTGGAGACATCCCACGGAGGTAATTCTCCTTAGGAAACGTTGCCCCGCCACAACGACAATGATTGTGCTCCAGAAAGGACACCATGAAGGTATCAATGAAACGAGGACTCCTCGGAGTTCTCACCGCAACCTCGTTGGCTGCGGGTTTACTAGTGGGAATTACTCCTGCACACGCAGCTAAAGGTGCGAATTGTCAGATAAATACTCCAACTGCGAAAGCGCAATGTGATCTCATCACCGTAGCTTTGATCGGTAAAGTTGTGACCTTGGATCCTAATAATCCAAGTCGAACAAGTAATCCGAATTACGTAACAAGACTTTTAATTCAGGGACAGATGTTCCGTTATGACATTAATGGTGTTGCACAGCCAGATCTAGTTAGCAAGTACAAAGTGTCAAATGATGGTCTGACATACACAATGACCCTGAGAAAGATGAAGTACTCAGATGGCACTCCAGTTACTGCAGATGATGCGGTATTTAGCTGGGAGTACAGCCAGAAGAACGTTCCAGGATTTAACTCTGTGACAAGTGTTACTGCGCCAAATGCAAAGACAGTTGTCTACACGCTAAGCGCCCCATTCTCTGACTTCCCACGTGCGCTTGCTGGTATTTACGGAGTTATAAACCCACGTAGCAAGGCTGAAGGAAATCCTGAATACTGGAAGAAGCCAGTCAGCGCCGGTCCATTTAAGATCAAGAAGTGGGTAGAAGGTTCTGATGAATTCGTAGTCAATATCAATAAGAATTACTGGGGAAAGCCTGCGGTTAAGGAAGTTCGCTTCCTTGCGATACCAGATCCAGTAACTCGTGTTCTTGCTCTTAAGCAAGGTACAATTGATTATGCATTCGACCTTCCAGCATCAATTGGTCGCGCTTCGTTAAGCGATCAGAAAAAGTTCCGCCATCAGCCATTCCAGCTAGCCGGTAACTTCTCCCTCGACTTTAACTTGGTTAAGGCAGTTGGCACCCCTTGGGCTGAGCCAAAGGTGCGTCAAGCGATGTCATATGCGCTAGATCGCCAGCAATTTAGCGATCTTGCGTTTAATGGAGATGTTGTTCCTTCTTGCGCGCTGACTTTCCCAACGCATCCAAATTACCTCTGCGTAAAGCCTGGTGGAATCAAGCAGAACCTGAAGAAGGCAAGAGCACTTATGAAAGAGGCAGGTACTACTGGATTTAATATCCGCCTGAGCGTATTCAACCGTCCAGGTTGGGCTGATGCCGCATCTGTTATTGCATCACAATGGGCAAAGATTGGCATTAACGCCACCGTTGCTGCTGAGCCAGATGCTGTCGGAGCTGCGGGTCAAAATAACGGTACCTTCGAAGTTCAATTGTCAGGTTATGGCTCAACATGGTTGAGCGGTGGACTTGCAACTTACATGGGCTCTAAGGGCGCTTGGACCGGTTGGTCAAAGTCAAAGTCTGATGATTCACTCATTGTTGAGTACGATGCTGCGCGCGGCAAGAAAGCACAGAAAGCCGTACTCAAGAAGATCGAACAATTGATCTGGGATGAGTCAGCACACCTTATGGTTGGACAGCGTTCCGGTTGGGGAGCATCAACTCTTCCTGCAGGAATCTTCCAGAACCAGACTGCTAACGATCAGTACACCGTACTGACTGTTCCTGCACTTGGCGCAAAGAAGTAGGCGCTAAGTAAAGGAAGTTAGAAGTAATAGCTAGTTATAGATCTGGGGGAGGGGTCGCAAGACCTCTCCCTCAGATCTATTTAGCGGTATTTATTGGA
>JAQCAO010000043.1 GCA_027731885.1 Actinomycetota bacterium
CTAAAACGCGCGCTGCAAAAAGGCGGCAGATAGTTATGAGCGATGACCGTCTAATTTCCTCTGAATTCGCCAATGAAGATTCCGCCGCAGAGCACGCCCTACGTCCCAAGACCCTCAAAGAATTTATTGGGCAGCAACGAGTATGTGATCAGATCGATGTTCTTCTCACAGCCGCCCGGCAACGTAATTCGGCAGCAGATCACATTCTCTTATCAGGCCCACCCGGGCTCGGCAAAACTACTTTGGCTTTGATTTTGGCGAGCGAGATGCAGACACCGATCCGAATTACTAGCGGACCAGCAATTACACATGCTGGTGATTTGGCGGCGATTTTATCCTCATTGGTGGAAGGAGAGATTCTATTCTTAGATGAGATCCATCGTCTGCCGCGCCCGGCGGAAGAGCTTTTATATTTAGCAATGGAAGATTTTCGAGTAGATGTCGTTGTCGGAAAAGGTCCGGGAGCAACGGCGATTCCTTTACAGTTACCGCGATTTACCTTGGTTGGTGCAACAACTCGCGCCGGTTTATTGCCAAGCCCGCTTCGTGATCGTTTCGGGTTTACTGCACACTTAGATTTCTATGAAGAAAATGAACTTGAAGAGGTTATTCGCAGGAGTGCTGCGCTTTTGCAGTTAGAAATTGATTCCAAGGCGGTGGAGGAAGTGGCTAGCCGCTCAAGGGGAACGCCGCGAATCGCCAACCGTTTACTGCGTCGCGTTAGAGATTATGCGCAGGTGCGATCTGGCGCTAAGGGTGCTAACCAATTGACGCACAGCGATGCCATGGCCGCTCTTGAGATGTATGAAGTCGATGAGAAAGGTCTAGATCGATTAGATCGCGCAGTACTTGTTGCGTTAATTGAGAGATTTAATGGGGGACCAGTTGGTCTTTCGACTCTGGCGATCGCTGTTGGGGAAGAGACCGAGACGGTCGAATCTGTGGCTGAGCCGTTCTTGGTTAGAAATGGCTTTATGGCACGTACCCCTCGAGGCAGAGTTGCAACTGCGCAAGGCTGGTCACATATTGGACGGACCCCTCCCGCGGGAGCTGCGACGCTTTTCGACACACCCGCCATTGACGCCTAGACTCTGCTCCTATGTCCACACCAAATAAAAATGTGAAGAGCGCTGCGCGCTCTGGCCGCTCACTCGTGATCCTTGCCGTCATCCTGCTTGGTCTGATCCTGACCACCTTTATTCAGGGGGCATCTTCAATCAAACTCGGTCTCGATCTACGTGGCGGAACCAGCGTGACGCTGCAGCCGCGCGCATCTAATGATGCCAACCAAATTACCTCCGAGGCGATCGATCAAGCAGTTTCGATTATCCGCCAACGCGTCGACTCTCTCGGTGTGGCTGAAAGTGAAGTTACCGCACAAGGAAGTGGAACCAATCGCCAGATTGTTATCTCTGTTCCTGGCGATAGCGGTCGTCGTGTAGTTGATCTTGTAGGGCAAACTGCTGAACTCCGCTTCCGCCAAGTTTTAGCTGAATCCGCGGGAATTGCCACCCCAACTGATACATCTACGGCTGCGACCCCTGTTGCTGGAGTTACGGAAGAGTTAAACGCTCGCTTCGCCGCCCTTGATTGTTCTGTTGCGGCAAATCTGGAAGGAACCGGTGCAGATTCACCTGCTGACACAATTGTCTCTTGTTCGCGAGATGGTGGCGCTAAATACATTCTCGCCCCAGCTGAAATTCTTGGACAGCAAGTCTCATCCGCAGAAGCGGGTTACGATCCAGCACAAGGCTTAGCTTGGTTTGTCTCGCTAACATTTGATGGCGATGGAACTAGAGCCTTCGGCGCACTCACCAGTCGTGTGACATCACTTAGCTCACCGCTTAATCAAGTGGCAATTGTTCTGGATGGTCTGGTTGTTTCAGCGCCTCGAATCAATGAACCGATTCCTTCAGGTAATGCTCAGATCACTGGATCTTTCTCACAAGTTGAAGCGCAAGATTTAGCAAATGTTTTGAAGTACGGTGCGCTGCCTTTGGCATTTGATCGCGGAGAAGTCCAGCAGATCTCGCCAACTCTGGGAGCTGATCAACTCAGCGCGGGTCTACTTGCCGGCGCAATTGGTCTTGGCTTGGTTATGTTGTATTGCTTACTTTACTACCGAGGTCTCGGACTCATTGTTATGGGAACCCTCGTGATAGCGGCAGTATTGATCTATCTCTTGATGCTGGTGCTTGGTGAATCTATTGGATTTACGATAACTCTTGCGGGTATCGCCGGAATTATCGTGGCGGTAGGTATTACCGCCGACTCATTCGTTGTCTACTTCGAACGAATTAGAGATGAGATTCGCGAAGGCAGAACCCTGAGATCTGCCGTTGAAAGTGGATGGACTAAGGCTCGCCACACCATCATTGTCGCTGATGCGGTAACCATTATCGCTGCAATTCTTCTCTACTTCTTCGCTGTGGGCGGTGTGCGTGGTTTCGCCTTCACTCTCGGTCTAACCACTTTTGTTGACCTAATTGTCACCTTCATCTTCACTAAGCCAATTATGACAATCTTGGCACGGACTAAGTTCTTTAGCTCCGGCCACCGCTTCTCAGGACTTTCGGATAAGAGTTCAGGTGTAACTCGCCCAACAACAAGTGTGGAGGCTTAACATGGCAGCGATTAAAGGATTTGGCGCGCGGCTTTACTCAGGTGAAAAATCTTTCAATATAGTAGGTAGAGCAAAGCGTTGGTACATCGTCTCCTCACTCTTCGTACTTGTCTCAGTTGGCACCTTGGCTACACAAGGCCTGCAGCTCGGTATTGAATTTAAGGGTGGTTCGGCTTACACATTCACATCGTCAACGGCAACAGTTCCGCAGGCGCGCGCTGCTATTGAAAACTCTGGATTTAACGGTGAGTTGATCGTGCAAAAGATTGGTGATGACAAGATTCGCTTGCAGACTGGCGCACTTGATACAGCAGAAGCTGAAGGAATCGAGAGAGCGATCACTTCAAACTTCGGCGTTCAGGTAAGAGATATTGATACTCAAATAATTGGCCCGTCTTGGGGTGAAGAAATCACCAAGAAAGCGCTATACGGATTGATCGCCTTCTTGATCGTCATCATGATCTTCTTATCTATGACCTTTAATTCGAAGATGGCTATTGCAGCGATTATTGCAGTCATGCATGACGTACTGATTACTGTGGGAATTTACGCATTGGTCGGCTTTGATGTAACGCCAGCATCGGTGATCGGGTTCCTTACAATTCTGGGCTACTCGCTCTATGACACAGTTGTTGTCTTCGATAAGGTCAATGAAAATACTCGTTCGATCGCCGCGTCGAGCAAGCAGACATTTACCCAGGCGACAAACCTTGCGGTGAATCAGACAATCGTGCGTTCGATTAACACAACAGTGACTTCACTGCTTCCAGTGGCATCAATTCTTATTATCGGCGGCGCTCTTTTGGGCGCAGGAACCCTTAAAGATATTGCCCTAGCGCTCTTCATTGGAATGCTAGTCGGTGCCTACTCTTCAATTTTCATCGCACCTGGAATTCTTGCCCAGTTGCGCGAGAAGGAGCCGGCGATGCAGGCTCTGGCTAAGCGCGTAGCTTCCCGTGGAAGCGCTCCCGTGGAAACTGTCGCCGCCCAAGCAGTGCGAACAGTAATTGCGCCAAGTGCAAATCGTGGTCCGCGCAATCAACCTAAGCGTAAAGGGCGCAAGTAATCTCGTTGCAGCAATAGGGCTCAAACAATGAATCTTCTAGTCACGCCACTTCTAGAAGCTCTGAAGGCCAACCACCCGACGAGCCGAATAGCTGATGTTGAGCGGGCATTTGAGATTGCCAAGAGCGCTCATGAGGGGCAGCTGCGCAAGTCAGGCGAAGATTACATAACCCATCCCGTTGCAGTTTCGCTAATACTCGCCGAACTCGGTCTTAATGACACGACGATAATCGCTTCTCTGTTGCACGACACTGCTGAAGATACTCCTTACTCACTAGATCAACTGCGTAGTGATTTTGGTGATGAAATTGCCAATCTAGTTGATGGAGTTACTAAGTTAGATAAGTTGACCTACGGACCAACTGCTGAGGCAGAGACTGTTCGCAAGATGGTTGTTGCAATGTCGCGCGATATTCGTGTCCTTGTGATTAAACTTGCAGATCGGCTGCACAACGCCCGGACTTGGAAGTTTGTCTCTGCAGATAGCGCCGAACGAAAGGCGCGTGAGACTCTCGATATTTACGCTCCACTAGCTCATCGCCTCGGAATGAATGCTATTAAGTGGGAGTTAGAGGATCTCTCCTTTGAAGTCCTTGAACCAAAGAAGTTTGAAGAAATCTCGCGCTTGGTCGCAGAACGTTCTCCTTCCCGAGATGCGCTGACAGAAGAGGTCATTGATGCGGTTCAGGGTGATCTACTCCGAGATTCAATTAGCGCGACCGTAACCGGCCGAAAGAAGCACTACTTCAGCGTCTATCAAAAGATGGTGGTGCGCGGCCGTGAATTTAACGATATCTATGATCTCGTTGGGATACGAGTTTTAGTCAATGATGTCCGTGATTGCTATGCGGTACTTGGCTCCATACACGCTCGGTGGTCTCCGGTTCCGGGTCGCTTTAAAGATTACATCGCAATGCCGAAGTTTAATCTCTATCAATCTCTGCACACCACAGTTATCGGACCTACAGGAAAAGCGATCGAGATTCAGATTCGTACCTTTGATATGCATTCGCGTGCTGAGTTTGGTATCGCAGCACACTGGAAGTACAAGCAAGGAGGTGAATCAAACTCATCTTCGCCAGAAATGTTATGGCTTCGCCAATTACACGAATGGCAGAAGGAGACCGAAGATCCGTCAGAGTTTCTCGATGCGCTCCGTTTTGATCTAGGTTCACCAGAAGTATTCGTCTTTACTCCGAAGGGGAGTGTAATCGCACTGCCTGGTGGGTCGACTCCAGTTGATTTTGCATATTCTGTTCATACAGATGTTGGCAGCCGATGTGCGGGTGCGAAAGTTAATGGCCGATTGGTGCCCCTTGATTCGCGCTTAGTAAATGGTGATGTTGTGGAAATTGTCACCAATAAGAGCGAGAACGCCGGCCCATCTAGAGATTGGCTCAACTCTGTTAAATCACCGCGAGCTCGCTCAAAGATCAAGGCTCACTTCAGCAAAGAACGTCGTGAAGAAGCGATCGACGCCGGACGCGAATCGATAGCTCGCCAGATGCGTAAAGCTGGGCTGCCACTTCAGAAAATTTTTGCTGGACATTCTTTACTGGAGCTGGCCCACAACCTGCGCTATCCCGATATCTCCGCGCTATATAGCGCAGTCGGTGATGGACATGTCTCGGCTGCCTCGATCATTGAAAAATTGGTGCAAGCACTTGGCGTGGAAGATTCACATCCCGAACCAACAATGGAACAGATACAAACGGGATCTCACTCAGTTCGCCGATCAAGTAGTTCAATTGAAGTAGAAGGCGTTGGAGATGTTTTAGTGAAGTTAGCCAGATGCTGCACGCCCGTCCCCGGTGATGCCATCATTGGCTTTATTACAAAAGGCAGTGGAATATCGGTTCATCGTGAGGATTGCATCAATGCAGCAGATCTTCGTGAGAATCAAGGTGAGCGAATAGCGAAGGTTAAATGGCTAGATGGCGCAGGTAGCGTATTTCTAGTAAATATCCAGGTCGAAGCTTTAGATCGTGCGCGACTTTTGGCAGATGTCACACGCGCACTTTCTGAGCAACATGTAAATATTCTCAGCGCTGCGGTGAATACATCGAAGGACCGCACAGCAATCTCAAAATTTACCTTTGAAATGGCAGATGCAACTCACTTAGATTCCGTGTTGGCTGCGGTAAGAGCGGTAGAAGGCGTATACGACGTCTACCGAAATTAATTAAACTCAGCTAGAGCTTTCTCAGCATCGGCGAGCCAGAGTTTACGAGCAGCGGCAGATTCAAGCGCTTCTTGCGCTTTCTTAGTATTTCCTGCGCTCTCAGACTTGGCAGCAATTTTTTCGTAATTGGCGATTGATTCGGCGAGTTGCTTCACGACATCTGCTGCACGGGCCTTAGCGGCAGGATCGGTCTTGCGCCAGATCTCTGCTTCAGCCTCTTTGATCGCGCTCTCAACTTTAGCAACGCGGGCATCAAGTGCGGCGCGCTTATCGCGATGAGTGATTCCAATCTTCTCCCAAGAGCGAGCAAGTTCGCGGAAAGCGTTCTTCGCTTCCTTTACATCTGTGAATGGCACCAAAGCTTCAATTTGAGTAATCAACTCTTCCCGCTTGATGAGATTTGCTGCCATCGAAACTTCGCGCTTTTCCAGATCAGCGTTCTTTGCTGTAAAGAACTGATCCTGGGCCGCCTTAAACTTGGCCCACAATTTGGCATCTTCACTTGGCTTGCCGCGACCGGCCGCTTTCCATTGATCCATCAGAACTTTAAATTTGCGAGCAGTTGGTACCCATTCTGTTGAAGTCGCAAGAGTTGTTGCTTCAGCAACTAGCGCTTTCTTAGCGGCAGAGACCTTAGAAGTAACCTCTTCAAGGGAGGCAAAGTGGGTACGGCGGCGCTTATCAAATTTATTGCGGGAAGCAGAGAAGCGCTTCCAGAGATCAGCGTCAGCTTTCTTATCCAAGCGCGGGGCTGATTTCCATTCATCAAGGAGCGTCTTTAAGCGATCTCCCGTGACCTTCCAATTCTCGGAGAGCGCCAGCGATTCCGCCTCAGCAACGATCTTCTCTTTCTCAATCAATACCTGCGCGCGACGTTCAGCTTTAAGCGCCGCCTCAGCGGCTTTCTTAGCTTCATATGCCTCACGGTGGCCTTCAATTAGCGGCTCTATCTGTTCGACTGAGAGTGAAAGTGCGGCAAGATCTCCGACGCCATTTAACTCAGAAACTTGTTGACGTAATTTTTTGACTGCGTCATAGGCATCCGATGGAACCATCGCACCACTAGTAATTCTTGCAGCGGTCAGTGCGACTTCAGAAGCCAACGCTTCAAATTTACGGACAAAGTACTGCAACGCTTCCTCGGAAGTTTTGCCAGGATATGAACCAACAGCTTTCTCGCCTTGTGGAGTTATTACGTAAACAGTTCCGTCTTCACCAACCCGACCGAATTTAGATGGATCACCAATTAAGGCGCTTGCGGCACTTGTTACATTTGGCGCAATTGGTGCGATATTTATTGATCCTGGATTTACATTCTCGGTCATGGTTTATTTCCCTTTCAGCGCGTCGGCTCGAATAAGCCTTCGTTGTTGGAGCGTGTAGAGCGGATATTGCAGAGATAAAAGGTACCCTGTATTACTGCGCGGTGAAAATTAGCGCTTAAAATGAGCCTATGAAGGGGTGATTTATGTTTGTCGCCTCATTTCCGGCCCCCATGTATGCCACCAATTGTTGGATCATCGCAGGTGGACGTGGGCAGGAGTGCATCATTGTAGATCCTGGAATGCCGGATATATCTCACGAAATAAGGGCGATTATTGAAGAGAATGATTTGAAACCAGTGGCTGCGCTGATTACTCACGGCCATCTAGACCACACCTTCTCAGTTAAACCGCTCGCCGATGGCTATGGGATAGCGAGTTATATACATTCGGAAGATCGCGAGTATTTACTAAAACCACAAGGCGCCCACGGGCCAGAATTTATCGCAACGCTAGATGCAATGAGCTTTGAAGAGCCGACAGATACTAGAAATCTTCGACACGGGGATCTGCTTGAGATCTTGGATTTGAAAATTACCGCGATACATTCGCCTGGCCACACCCGCGGCAGCACGATGTTCAATATCAATGACGAGTTGTTGATTTCGGGGGATGTGCTATTTGCTGGTTCTATTGGCAGAACTGATCTGCCTTCTGGCTCTTACGAGGCGATGGCTAAGACGTTAAAGACGCGAGTTCTTCCGCTAAGTGATGATCTGCGCGTGCTGCCTGGTCATGGCCCAGAGACAACGATTAAATTCGAGCGAAAAAATAACCCATATCTGAAAGAATTACGGATATGAAGTACGAAAAGATTCAAGCGCCAAAAGGGGTTAGCGAGTATGCGCCCCCGCTTTCGGCTGCCTTTGAATGGGTACGTGAATCTTTAATTGCTCCTGCAAAACTCGCCGGATATCAATTGATGGAGTTACCGGTCTTTGAAGACACTGCGCTCTTTTCGCGAGGTGTTGGTGAATCTACAGATGTGGTCTCAAAAGAGATGTATACCTTTGAAGATAGAGGCGGAAGATCAATAACACTTCGCCCTGAAGGAACTGCCGGCGTGATGCGCGCAGTGATTGAGAAGGGCCTGGATCGCGGACAGCTACCGTTAAAAGTTTGGTACTCGGGGCAATTCTTTAGAGCAGAGCGCCCGCAAGCCGGACGTTATCGCCAGTTCTATCAAGTCGGAATCGAAGCAATTGGTTTAGATGATCCCGCAATCGATGCAGAAGTTATCGCGATAGCGGATCAAGGTTTTAAATCGCTGGGCCTGCGTAATTATAGATTGGAGATCACATCACTCGGTGATGCTAAGTCACGCGCTGCTCATCGGGTAGATCTACTTAAATACATTGAGAAAGTTGATCTAGATGAGCCAACTCGAGCACGTGCGGCGATAAATCCACTGCGCTTATTTGATGATAAACGCCCAGAGATGAAGGCGGCGATGCAGGACGCTCCGCTACTTCTTGATTATCTCTCTGCCGAATCTTTGGCCAATTTTAACCAAGTAAAAAAGTATCTAGATCTCCTTGGAATCAAGTACATAGTAAATCCCCGAATGGTGCGCGGTCTCGATTATTACACCGGTACTACATTTGAATTTATTCATGAAGATCTGGGTGCGCAATCAGGAATCGGCGGGGGAGGGCGTTACGACGGGCTGATGGAGATTCTTGGAGGCCAATCACTTTCCGGAATAGGTTTCGGGCTAGGTGTCGATCGCGCGCTGCTGGCTGCACAAGCTGAAGGTGTTATCTCCGAAGATCAGTTCACCTCGGATTTGTTCATCATTCCACTCGGTGAAGAGCAAAAGTCTGTCGCGCTAACACTTGCCACCACACTGCGCAACGCTGGAATTCGCACTGAGATCGCATTTGGTGATCGCGCCCTAAAGGCAGCGATGAAGGCTGCCGATAAGAGTGGCTCTAGTTATGTCGTGATTATTGGTGAAGATGAGGTTGCATCAGGCGTAGTTGAATTAAAGCGCATGAGCGATGGCTCGTTAACTTCGGTTAAGATTAGCGAATTGCAGAAAGCCCTAGCTGGGGCTCTCTAGAAATACTTTTAACCTCAAAGGCGGGCAAACCTCAGATGTTACGTACTCACGACGCTGGTTCTCTGCGCGCATCCCATGCTGGTCAAACTGTCTCGCTCGCGGGTTGGGTCGCGCGCCGTCGTGATCACGGCGGGGTTGCCTTTATTGATCTGCGAGATGCAACTGGATCTGTGCAAGTAGTAATCCGTGATGAGGCTTTAGCAGGGTCGCTTCGCGCTGAATGGTGCTTGCAGATCACAGGTGAGGTTGTCTTGCGACCTGAGGGAAATGCAAATTCTGCTCTTCCTACGGGTGCGATCGAAATAATGGGTGATGATATAAAAGTGTTGAGTGAATCTGCGCCTCTGCCGTTCCCAGTCGATAGTGGAAATGATTCAGAGATTTCTGAAGAAGTTCGCCTGAAGTATCGCTATCTTGATCTACGTCGCGAAAAACCAGCGGCAAACTTGCGCCTGCGTTCTAAGGTGACTTCAACTATCAGACGAGTAATGGAAGAGTTAGATTTCCTAGAGATCGAAACGCCATACTTAACACGGAGCACTCCTGAAGGCGCGCGCGACTTTTTAGTGCCAGTTCGCTTGCAACCCGGCAGTTGGTATGCGCTGCCGCAATCACCACAACTTTTCAAACAGTTGTTAATGGTTGCCGGAATGGAGCGTTACTACCAGATTGCTCGTTGCTTCCGGGATGAGGATTTCCGCGCTGATCGCCAACCTGAGTTCACCCAACTCGATATTGAAATGTCATTTATCGACCAAGCCGATATTTTGGCGGTTGCCGAAAAACTCTTAGTTAAAATCTGGAGAGAAGCAGTTGGCTACGAGATTAAGACACCGATTCGTCATATGACCTACGCAGATGCAATGCGTGATTATGGATCAGATAAACCTGATCTGCGCTTTGATTTGAAGTTAATTGAGCAGACTGAGTTCTTTGCAAAAACTGAATTTAGAGTCTTCCAAGCGCCATATGTCGGAAGCGTTGTGATGCCAGGTGGTGCATCATCTCCACGTCGCGAGTTAGATGCGTGGCAAGATTGGGCGAAGGCGCGAGGCGCAAAAGGCTTGGCTTACATTCTGGTTAATGAGGATGGAACCCTGGGTGGACCAGTCTCTAAAAATATTTCTCAACTTGAACAAGATGGAATCGTTAGCGCAGCAGGAGCAAAGGTAGGGGATGCGATCTTCTTCGCAGCTGGCGAAAGAAGTGCATCGCTGGCGCTACTAGGCGCGGTGCGTTTAGAGATCGGCAAACGTTGCAATTTAATTAATGAAGGCGCGTGGGAGTTC
>JAQCAO010000044.1 GCA_027731885.1 Actinomycetota bacterium
AATTAATCGCCCCGGTTTACGGTGGTATCAACTTGGAAGATATCTCTGCACCTCGCTGCTTTGAAATTGAAGAACGTTTACGCGATTTACTTGATATTCCAGTCTTCCATGATGATCAACACGGCACAGCGATAGTTGTTCTAGCCGCGCTAACCAACTCACTTAAGTTAGTCAAGAAGAAGTTAAGCGAGATAACAATCGTGATGAGCGGTGCCGGCGCGGCTGGTACCGCAATTGCCCGACTGCTAACCAAGAGTGGCGCAAACAAGATTGTTGCCTTTGATATAAACGGATGTGTTACTCCTGGATTTAGTGGAAGCATCTCAGATGCCATGAAAGGCGCAGATGTATTCATCGGCGTGAGCGCTCCAAATGTCTTAACAGAGAAAGATGTATCTGCTATGGCAAGTGGATCAATAGTCTTTGCTCTAGCAAACCCAGATCCGGAGATTGATCCAGTTATCGCTCGAAAGTATGCAACAGTCGTAGCCACTGGCCGTAGTGATCAACCAAATCAGATTAACAACGTCTTGGCCTTCCCTGGAATCTTCCGCGGGTTGTTAGATGCAAATGCTCATAAAATTACCGATGAGTTATTGATTGCAGCGGCAGAAGCGATCGCATCTTGTGTTTCTACATCCCAGCTCAACGCTTCCTTTATTGTGCCGAGTGTTTTCGATGCTCAGGTAGTACAAAAAGTTGCAGTGGCAGTAAAAAAGAGCGTTTAAATGGAGTTAGCTGCATCATTTGATACCCAGTTATCGTCGCTGGCCCCATTTATTTTCTACATCGTGGTTGCGGGGATCGTATTTATTGAAACTGGGCTACTTTTTGGTTTCTTCTTACCTGGCGATTCGATTCTCTTTAGCGCAGGTTTAGTGGCAGCAGCTCACGGAAATATTAATATTGTAATTTTAGTTTCGCTTATCTTTCTAGCGGCGTTCTTTGGTGATCAAGTTGGGTTTGTGATTGGAAGAGTCGTTGGACGTCCATATTTAGATAAGAGAGAATCGCCAAGAATAAAGCGCATGGTTGTAAATGCAGAAGTTTTTTATGAAAAATTTGGTTGGTGGGCAGTAGTTCTCGCGCGTTTCTTTCCCTGGATTCGCACCTTTGTCCCGCCAATAGCAGGCGCCGCGAAGATGAATTACTACAAGTTTTTATCGGCAAACGTGCTCGGTGCTTTGATCTGGGGTGTAGGAATTACTCTTGCAGGTTACTACGCAGCGACTTTTCCGTGGGTGAAGAATTCTTCATATGCACTGGCAGCATTTTTTATCACCGCTTCTTTGATTTCAGTTTGGGTAAAGTACCGACGCCACCCACAACAACCCCCAGATAAGTCATAAAGATTCCTGTTACTAAATAAGCGCTAATCTGCACGCCTTTTGTTGGTGAGTAGAGATCTATCAGTAAAGAACCGACCAGCTGTCCACCAACGCTAATCAAGGTGAATGTAAGTACCCCTAAGTGTTGAACAATGGTCGATGTAAAGGCGATATAGATAACGCCAATTATTCCACCCGTATACATCCACCACGGTCCCGCAGGTAACCCGACCAATTCTGAGCGATTAATCAATACGCCAATAGATAGAAAAATAAATAGAAAAGTTGTTCCCATTATGAAATTGAGCCAAGAAGTAGCAAAACTCTGATTAGTACTTTCATTTATCTGACCATTTAAAGCGCGCTGGACGCCGACTATGCAGCCGGCAAAACATCCGAATAACACTGCGAAAAGCGATAAGTTCTGGGCATCAATGCGGTCAAAGACAGAGACAAGTACTGCCAAAACAGTAACTAAAGCGGCAGCAACTCTTCTAAAGGTGATTCGTTTTTGGCCTCCTCCGGTTAATCCGATGCGATCAACGATCAGTGAAGTTGCTGTCTGCCCAGCAATTGAGGCCACTGAATAAATCGCGACTCCGATGATCGGCACAATTTGTGTTTGAACGGCCACAAAACCGCCACCGAGCATCCCGGCAAAGAGCGTCCAAACTGGAATCTCTCTTCGGTTTACCGCACTCTTTAAATTCTTCATCCCTTTACGTATTGAAGGTGTGAAGATTGAGATTATTGAGATAAGTATTAAACCTGACCCAAAAGAGACAAGTGCCGCTTCAATTGAATTTCCCATTCGGTGCGAGAGTTCGCCATTAGCGCGCGCTTGCATTGCAATAAGCAGCCCAGAAAGGGCGGCCAGCAGATTTAGCTGAGAATTACCTTTGGTCACTGCGGATGAGTGCCGTTAAATTCGCGCTTATCAGCGATCCAATCCATCAAAGCAAATAAGAAAAGGGTACGGAAGAAAATTCCTTTAACGGGATATGAAATTTGGCTCATAGGCGGATTTTAACTCAATCGCCTAGTTGATCAGTGATTTCTAGCCATTCTTCTTCTCGAATGTTTAACTCTGCACGCACATTTTCAACTTCTTCGCTGATTTTAGTTAACTCTGCTGGATCAAATGCCGCGTTTTCTTGCGCTAGTTCTAGCTCAGCAATCTTCTCCTTTGATTTCTGAATCTGTCTTTCTATGCGCACTAAATCCTTCTTCAACTGACGTTGCTCAGAAGCTGATGATTGAGGCTTCTCTTTACTTGTTTGAACTAGTTTTTGTAGAGACTCAACACGTTGCTCTAAATACTCATCAACTCCACGCGGCAGATCACGGAGCGCTCCATCTCCAAGTAAACCAACAAATCGATCACAGACTCGTTCCAGAAAATATCTATCGTGAGAAATAATAATCAGTGTTCCACCGAAACTATCCAGAAGATCTTCCAACTCGGTTAAGGTTTCAATATCAAAATCATTTGTTGGCTCATCTAGCAACAAGACATTTGGTGAATCCATCAATAAGCGCGTTAGCTGCAATCTGCGTTTTTCGCCTCCAGATAAATCACCTACCGGAGTCCACTGCGAATCTTTATCGAAACCTAGCCGTTCGCAGAGTTGAGATGCGGACAGCGACTTTCCATTGCCAAGTTCGATATGTGAAGCTATTTTTTCTACCGCTTCCAGCACTCGCCAAGTTGGATTTAACTCATCCAGATGCTGGGTTAAGAAAGCTGCTTTAACGGTGACTCCCGTGGTTAACTTTCCGGCCGAAGGTTGCACTTGCCCAACCAGAGTGCGCATTAAAGTAGTTTTTCCAGCGCCATTAACGCCGACAATTCCAATGCGATCTCCGGGACCAACGTTCCAGTACAGGTCGTCAATTAACTCTTTTTCACCAGCTTTGATTTGTAGGTGATGTGCCTCAAAGACAGTGTTTCCTAAACGATTTCGCGCAAACTTTAATAACTCACCTTGATCGCGTGGCGCAGGCACTTCGGCAATCAAAACGTTAGCTGCATCCACGCGAAACTTAGGTTTGGTCGTTCTAGCAGGTGCACCTCTGCGCAACCACGCGAGTTCCTTACGAATCAAGTTGTTCCGTCGAGCATCCGTTGCACTTGCCTGGCGTGCGCGCTCTGCTTTAGCTAAAACAAATGCTGAGTATCCACCGTCATACTCTTCCACCTGGCCATCTACTACTTCCCAAGTGCGATCAGTCACCGCATCGAGAAACCATCTATCGTGCGTGATCACGAGAACCGCTAAAGATTTACGACTATTTAAATGGCTGGCTAGCCAAGCCACGCCTTCTACATCTAAATGGTTTGTGGGTTCATCTAAAAGAATCAAATCAAGTTCATCAATCAGTAATTTGGCGAGGCCAACTCTACGTTTTTCTCCTCCAGATAAAGTGGAGAATTTTCTTTCAAATAGGTGATCATCGAATCCGCCAAACAGTCCAGTAAAGACTTCTCTTATTCCCGAATCGCTCGCCCATTCGTGTTTTGCTCTATCTCCGATTACTACATCACCAACCGTTGAATTCGGATCAGCTTTATCGACTTGGGAAAGCAGACCTATCTTTACTGAATTAGCTTTAGTCACTCTGCCTTGATCAGGACTTTCGATCGCAGCGATGATTTTCATCAACGTGCTTTTACCTGAACCGTTACGCCCAACAATTCCGATTCGATCACCTTCAGAGACGCCAAGTGAAACTCTTTCAAGCAGCGCTTTAATATCAAAGGCCTTACTGACCTCTTCAATATTTACAAGATTGCGCGCCACGATGGGAGAGCGTACCTTTCAACTATGAGAGCCATTGACCGCCAGTTTGCACTCGATCTAGATGCCCGCGATCCATTGGCTCGTTTTCGCTCACAATTTGTTATTAGCGATCCGAATATTTGCTATCTAGATGGCAATTCTTTAGGCCGACTCCCCCTAGCCACTATCGAAGCGGTTAAAGCATTTATGAAAGATGAGTGGGGCCCTGAAGTCGTAACCGGATGGGGACATTGGGTTGATGAGGCGCAGCCAACTGGAGATTTAATTGGTCGGGCAACTTTAGGTGCTGCCGCGGGACAAGTACTTGCCTGCGATACAACTTCAGTAAATTTCTACCAGCTAGCCCTGGCTGCAATTCATGCGCGTCCTGGTCGCAAAACGATAATTACCGACGCTGCGAATTTTCCGACTGATCGCTATATCCTCGACGGAATTACAAAACAATTTGGTTTAAAGCTTGTGATTATCGATAACGAATCTGCAGGTTCGGCCGAATACGAACGTATCACTCCCCAAATTCTTGAGCCGTATTTAAATGATGATGTAGCGCTAGTTACTTTGGAGGTAATTCAATATCGCTCAGGTGCGCGCAATGACATTAAGTCGCTCACTGATTTAGTGCGCAAACACGGTGCTTTTATGTTGTGGGATGCCAGCCACGCGGTCGGCGCGATCGAAATGGATTTTGATAAGAACGGCGTCGATATCGCAGTTGGTTGTACATATAAATATGGTAATTCTGGTCCAGGTGCGCCCGCTTGGTTATATGTAAATAAGAAGGTGCAAGCTGAGCTACAGGTACCAATTCAAGGTTGGTTTTCACAAGGTGATCAATTTGCAATGGGTGCTGATTTTGAAAGAGCTTCAGGTATTCGTGGTTTTCAGATTGCTAGTCCTTCACTTGTTGGTTTGCGTTGTATAAAGAGCGCATTCACGATGATTGAGGAGGCCGGCATTGGTGCGATCTCCGAAAAGGCGGCGATCGGCACCGAGATGATGATTCAACTCTACGATGCGTGGCTTGCCGATCTTGATTTCACTTTGTTAACTTCGCGAAATCCGCAAGAGCGGGGCGGACATATTTCACTTGGACATCCCGATGCAGCACGTATATGTGTAGCGCTTCGAGAGTTTGCAGATGTGATTCCGGACTATCGAACTCCTGATGCTATAAGGCTAGCGATTTCGCCTCTTCCTAGTTCTTATGTTGAAGTCTGGGATGGTTTCTCGCGCATCCGTGATCTGGTGGCATCTCGTCAATACGAGAAGATTGAAAAGACTGATTCGAGAGTCACGTGAGCGAATCTGATTTTGATGCTGCGCTTACTTACTCTTCTTACTTAGCAATTGATAAGTTGCTCGAACTTCAAAATCCTTTATCTGAAGGGCCAGAACACGATGAAATGCTATTTATTATCATCCACCAGAGTTATGAGCTCTGGTTTAAACAATTGATTCACGAATTTAACGAAGCGGGCAGAGCCCTTGAATCTGGCGATACCCATAGATCGCTGGCAATTCTCGGACGAATTCGCACAATTTTAAAGGTCTGTGTAACTCAAGTAGATATTTTAGAGACGATGACGCCTTTGCAATTTAACGCTTTCCGCGGATATCTCTCATCCTCCAGTGGCTTCCAATCCGCACAGTTCAGAAAAGTCGAAGCCTTGCTGGGGCGGCGCGATACAAAGATGGCTTCACATCTACCTTTAGAAGTTCAGGCAGAGATCAAGGAGATCACTTCACGCAATTCCATCTGGGATTCAACGCTTGCCTACCTCTCAAAACGTGGATATCAAATTCCGCTCGAAGTTTTAAATCGCGACAAATCAACACACTATCAATCTCATCCACTAGTCATTGAGTCTCTATTAAAAGTCCACCGCAGCGATCCAGAGTCGGCCATGGTTTGTGAACGATTACTGGATATCGATGAAGGCCTACAAGAGTGGCGCTATCGACATGTGAAGATGGTGGAGCGCACCATTGGACAGAAAGCCGGCACCGGCGGTTCTGATGGAGTTAAATACTTGGCAAGTACTTTATTTAATCCGGTCTTTAAAGATCTTTGGGAGATACGTTCGCAATTTTAAAATCTCCCGCTTGAGTATAAATATAAAATAATCACAATAGATAAAACAGCTGCACCAGCGATTAGGGCAAATTGAATCCATCTTGGTATTCCAGCTTTATCCGCGGCTTTCTGCGCATAAGTTCGGGTGCGGACCATAACTCGAGCAGCCCAAGCAAACTCAGTTGCTAAAATTCCAAGTCCGGCAAGAACAATTAAAATTCCTGGGCCTGGACCAACTAACGCGATCGCACCTAACGCAGTTACCGTTCCGCCAACGATTCCTATAACTACGCGCCAAAATAAACGCCCAGCTTTTGTCTTTTTAATCCAAGTTCTAAGTTTCATTTTCCTTTTCCCATAATATAGGCAATTTTATTCAGACACGCCCGAACTTCTCGCGTAAAAAGGGTTGAGGTTGCAACTTTTTTTGACTTCAGAGATACTTATACGACATTCGAAAGAGTGAAAAAGATCGGAGAGTACTTCTCAAACGAGTTTCTAAATCAGAAACCTTTGCCGTACAGCTTTAAAATGATTACACAATCGCATCACGCGGAAAGTTTTAGGTCACTACCAGCAACATCCACGCCGATATCGCCTGAAAAAGTAGCTTCTTTACTAGCTTCAGAATGGCAACTATTTACTGAGAACACCAAGGGTTCAGCCACAGAGAGCGCGCGCTCAATCAAGTCGCTCCCCCTTGGAGTTACCTCTAGCTTCCAGCACTGGGATCCTTATCCAATATCTATCGTCTCCGCCAAAGGCGCGTGGATGACCGATGTTGATGGGCGAGAACTGCTCGACCTTTCCATGGGATTTGGCGCAATGCTCGCAGGACATTTAAATCCTGTCGTCGTAGAAGAAGCGAAAGCTGCTCTCGATACTGGGATGCTCTTCGTAACACCATCGCCGATCTCAACTGATGCAGCAGAGCGAATCTGTCACCGCTTTGGCATTGATCAAGTTCGCTTTACAAATTCCGGAACCGAATCAACGATGTATGCGGTTCGCGTGGCAAGATCTGCCAGCGGCAAGAGCGATATAGTCAAGGTCGAAGGCGGATACCACGGTAGTTACGATCCATTTGTTGTTTCTGCAAAACCAAAGGTTGAATCTGCAGGAGATGCCGATTTCCCTACTGCGGTGGCGGATGCAAATCTTGTAGCCGGTAACGTCTTAGTTGTTCCTTACAACAACGCTGATTCTCTAGAAGCAATTTTTGAAAAGCACTCATCGACAATTGCTTGCTTCATTATCGAGCCAGTACTTGAAAATATTGGAATCGTTCTTCCAGATGCGGGCTATCTAGAAAGAGTTCGCGAACTCTGCGATCAATACGGAATCATTCTCATTTTTGATGAAGTAAAAACCGGTCTTACTGCCGGACATCAAGGAGCTGCCCAGCGACTTGGCGTGAAACCAGATTTGCTTACTCTCGCTAAATCCATTGGTGGTGGACTAACTCTCGCTGCCTTTGGCGGTAAGCAGAAATATATGGATTATGTAACAAATGGAAAGATGGCCCACTTCGGTACATTTAACGGAAATCCGTTGGCAATGGCTGGAATTCGCGCGGTAGATAAGATTTGTACTGCAGAAACTTTGGCAGCGGCAGAAGCGTTGAACCAACAAGCACTTGAGAGAATCTCTGAAATAATTGATCAGTATCAACTTCCTGCACACACCGTTGGATTTGGAGTAAAGGGCTGTATTACTTGGTCGACAACGCCAGTTCGCAACTATCGTGATTACAAAGCAACAGATTTTGCATTAGCTGAACTCTCTTGGCTCTGGTCTTTAAATCGCGGAATCATTACGCCTCCGGGATTAGATGAGCAGTGGTTAATCAGTCTGGCTCACGGACAGAGAGAGATCGACATCTTGGTCGAAGACTTCCGTTCGCTCGCCGCTGCTCTGCGCAGTTAATCAATAGCCACAACGAAGTCGGCGCGGTTACGGCCACGTTCGATTAGCTTTGCATTGACTTCATCTGTGCCTTTAGCCCACGCTTTGGCAGCTTCTGGATCTTTACCGTAAGCAATATGGCGGGAAATTAGCCTTGCAATTCGCTTGTCATCATCAACATCAACCATCCAACTCTCATCAAGCAGATCATTGAGCACCTCCCAACCGCCATCATCGTGCAGCAAGTAATTGCCCTCGATGATTACTACTTTGGTGGCACAGGTTACGACTCCTTGGGCGGCGATTGACTCTTCAATAGCCCGATCAAAAATTGGGTAGTAAATATTCTGAGTTTGTTCAGAGCGAATTCGCTTTACGAGAGATGTGAAACCCGCAACATCAAAGGTATCGGGAGCGCCTTTGCGATCTGCACGCTTTAGATCTTTCAAGACTTTATTGCTTAAGTGATATCCATCCATTGGAACAACGGTGACAAATTCTTTAGGAAGTTTGGCCATTAAGTACTTAGATAAAGTGGATTTACCTGCACCAGGCTTACCGATTATTCCGATTAAGACGCGCTCAGTGGTTTTTTCGAGATGGTTCTGAATTCGGGCAAGTGCCGCCTCTTGGCTAGCTAATTGTTCAGGCATTTTTCAAGTTTAGCGCTTGTGCGAAGGCGATTACTAGGGGATTATAAATTCATGATCAAAAATGGAATTATTAATGGCGACTTAGCATCCTTATTAGCGCGCTTTCGTCACGTAAACACCATCGCAATTGTTGATGGACCCTTTCCTACATACCCAAAGGTAGCGACAATTGATTTAGCACTGGTAATGGGAACTCCCACGGTTTCTCAGGTATTGGATGCGATTTTGCCCCACCTTGATTTAACCGGAATGTACTTAGCTGCTGAGTTTGAAGCCAAAGTCGATGCCGCAACAGTTGCTGAGTATAAAAAGCATCATGGTGGTCTTAAGACGACGGTAATTCCTCACGAAGAATTTAAAGTTAAAGTTGGTCAAACTTTAGGAATTATTCATACCGGCGATGCTGTGCCATACAGCAGCGTTATTTTACGATCAGGTTGAAATCCATCTCTTCCAACTTCGGATAAGAAGATTGCGCACCTTTGCGCGTCACGCTCTTTGTGGCACAGTCGATACCAAATTGGACTGCGCTATCTTCGCTTGCGCCTGATCCAATTGCTGCGGCGAAGGCTCCGATAAAGCAATCACCGGCACCTGTTGTGTCGATTGCGCTAACTTTCTTTGCGGTAAATCTCCTTACCTTTCCATCGGTGGTTACGAGCGCTGCGCCTTCGCTTCCCAAGGTAACGATGGTGCGACCTTTTCTGCGAAGTGAGGCGATTACCCCATCTGAATCTGGAGTGCGATGAGCGCTATCAAGTTCGGCAAATTCAATTTCATTGGGAATCAACCAATCGGTTAACTCCAGCAAGTCATCAGTCAGTGGTTGATATGGAGCTGGATTTAAAATTGTGGTGATCCCAAGTTCTCGCGCTGTACGAAGCGCTGCCAGGGTTACTTCCTGAGGTATTTCGCATTGTGCAATCAAGACGCTGACGTTCTCTAGCTTCTTTACCTCATCAATCGCATCCTGCGGTGTTAATTTAAAATTAGCACCTGGAACTATTGATATTCGATTCTGGCCTTGGCCATCAACCCAGATATGAGCAACTCCGGTGTGAGTATCAAGGCGCAATACAGATGTTGTATCCATCTGACAGTTCTTGAAATTTTCTAAGCTCTCATCACCGAAACCATCGTTGCCAATACCTGTAATCATTGAAACTTTCGCACCTGTGCGCGCTGCCATCACCGCTTGATTGGCTCCTTTACCGCCGAATCCAGTTGTGAAACTTTCACCGAATCTGGTCTCACCGGCGGCAGGCAAGATATCGGCATAAACGGTTAAATCCATCATTGTGCTGCCTATGACGGCGATCTTGGTATCTGTAAAGCTATTCATATTTAGATCGCAACTTCCGAACGCGATTCGTGTGACTTCATTGCAGAAGCAAATGCCTTGTGTGAATCAATTACTTCCTCTATTGATGCACAAGCAAAACGATCGCCGAGTTTGCCTTCGCGTTCTGCAAAGTATGCAGCCCACATTTGTAAGAGCGCATCTGGGAAACCAAATTCAAAGATATGCCCAGTGATTACTGGCCAATTTGTGACGTGTCCGGGTTGAATCTCTGACCAGATTTGTTCACCGTTTTTTAAAGCAAAGGTGTGATACACAGCCGGATTCTTAGTGCTAAAGCGAACTCCTCCGGTCATTCCTAGCGCGCTAAAGAAGAAGGTGTTGCTCTCACCTGGTGCGATTCGCTTCATCTCCCAGAACATCGGAAATTC
>JAQCAO010000045.1 GCA_027731885.1 Actinomycetota bacterium
GCAAATACCAATGAAGTAGAACGGCTAAGAGAGTTAGCTACTTGGCTAGGTATTGATGATGTAATTTCATTCGCGCCGCCTGTGGGCCGCGCCGAGTTGCCAAATTGGTATCGCGCTGCAGATTTAGTTTGCGTGCCAAGTTATTCGGAAAGTTTCGGGTTAGTCGCACTCGAAGCACAAGCCTGCGGCACACCTGTTGTCGCAACTGCAGTTGGCGGTCTTCGTACCGCAGTAGCAGATGGTATTTCTGGTGTACTTGTTGACGGACACGATCCCCGCGCTTGGTCATCAGTCTTAGCCCGCTTATTGCAAGAGCCACAACGCCGAATCCTGCTTTCAATGGGGGCTATTGAACACGCTTCACACTTCGGTTGGGATGCCACCGCCCGCGGAACCCTAGATATTTATGATCAAGTACTGACTCAATCTGCCCGCGCCAATAAATCGATCGGGTAAGAAGTGGCGGCTATCGACCCTCGGATCGTAATCGAGGAATTCTTAGATTCGCATGATCTTGATTATGAAGGCAAAGATGGCAACACCTTTTTAATCACCTTACCTGGCGAGAAAAAGTTACAGACACATTGTGCGCTAATTGTTGGTGATCACTCATTGAGTATCAACGCATTTGTTATTCGTAAACCTGATGAGAACGAGGCAGCGGTGCATGCTTGGTGTATGGCGAAAAATGCTGGGATGTATGGAATCGCATTTGCCATTAATTCACTCGGCGATATCTTCTTAGTCGGGCGATTGCCACTTGCTGCAGTAAATGATCGCGAAATCGATCGTTTGGTTGGTGCGGTATTGCAATATTCAGATTCATCATTTAATCCTTTGCTAGAGCTAGGTTTTGCGAACTCGATCCGACGCGAATGGGCGTGGCGCGTAAGTCGTGGAGAATCTTTAGCAAATCTTGATGCCTTTAAGCATTTAATTTAAATATCTGTCTAGCGCATGGCAAGATAGGGCTATGTCCAACTTTGAATTGATCTTATTGCGCCACGGCGAATCCGAATGGAACGCAAAAAATCTCTTCACCGGTTGGGTAGATGTTCGCCTTTCAACTGCTGGAGAAGCAGAAGCCGCACGCGGTGGTAAATTATTGGCAGAGCGCAACTTATTGCCCGATGTTGTTCATACATCTTTACTGCGCCGCGCGATTCACACCTCACAACTCGCACTCGATTCTTGCGATCGCCACTGGATCCCGGTGCGTCGCTCTTGGCGCTTAAATGAACGCCATTACGGGGCGCTGCAAGGTAAAGATAAGAAAGAGACGCTGGCTCAATACGGCGAAGAACAATTTAAATTATGGCGCCGTTCTTATGATGTGCCGCCACCACCGATTGAAGCTAACGATCCCTATAGCCAAGCAAACGATCCGCGTTACGCAGATTTAGGTGGAGATCTACCAGCTACAGAGTGTTTAAAAGATGTAGTAAACCGAATGATCCCTTACTGGCAAGAGTCAATTATTCCGGACCTCAAGGTTGGTAAGCGGGTTCTGGTTACGGCGCACGGAAATTCACTACGCGCACTTGTGATGCATCTTGATGGAATTTCAGAGTCAGATATCGCCGAGCTAAATATTCCTACAGGAATTCCGCTGCTCTATAACTTGTACGCTAACTTTAAACCGATTAAAAAAGGTGGCGAGTATTTAGATCCAGAAGCCGCTAAAGCTGCTATTCAGGCTGTTGCGAATCAGGGGAAGCGTTAACCTCAACTGGGTTGGAAACGACATCTTTATAGTCATCACGCTTGTCACGAATAATCACTTCTGCCGTAATTAAACCAGCGCGTGCAAAACCAAGGCTGATTTTTATATTGCGACCAGCAGCCGGCTTAACACCATAAAAAACCGCTTTCGCATTAGCGGTCTCGCCTTCAAAGCGCAGTGGCGCATTCTGCTTGAGAATTGTTTCTCCCGTGATGACTGCTTCGCTGCCACCAACGGCTATTCCGAGCAATTGATCTGGCTCCGCACCTTGATTGACGATTGTTCCGACAACTACCGCATCACCAGTTTCAGTTGCTACTAACAACAAATTAACAATCTTTATTGCGCTGCCGTTTTGAGTAACTTTGAGGTCAACGCCATCGGTTACTTGTGTAATTGTTCTTGTTGCTGCGTTTTGACCTGCTCCGCAAGCAGTTAGCGAGGTGGCGATTAATAAAGCAGAGAATATGGTGATGGTGCGACGCATGTGGCATATTCTCTCACGCCTTTTAGCTCGCTTTATCCCTTATATAATGGGGTTTTCTCGTTGAGAAATCGCTGGTAGAATTGGCTGTCTAGCGAAGGGCAACACATGACATTTAAGGTCGGCGAAACCGTTGTTTATCCTCATCACGGAGCAGCTCTAATTGAAGCCATTGAAACTCGCATCATCAAGGGCGAAGAGCGTACCTACCTAGTCTTGAAAGTTGCACAGGGAGATCTCACAGTCCGCGTTCCTGCAGATAATGTAGATCTCGTCGGAGTCCGCGATGTCGTCGATAGCGCCGGGCTAGATCGTGTATTTAACGTACTTCGCCAGCCATATACCGAAGAGCCAACAAACTGGTCTCGTCGCTACAAAGCCAATCTTGAAAAACTCGCCTCCGGAGATGTAATTAAGGTCGCCGAAGTTGTGCGCGATCTCTACCGTCGCGATCTAGATCGCGGCCTCTCTGCTGGTGAAAAGCGCATGCTCGCCAAGGCGAAGCAGATCCTTATCTCTGAGCTAGCTCTCGCTGAGCGCACAGATGAAGAAAAGGCTGCAACCCTCCTTGACGAGGTTCTCGCTTCTTAATTAGCGCTCTTATCTAATGATCGCTGCAATCATCGCTGCTGCAGGCAGTGGCGAAAGGTTCGGCGCAGACATCCCAAAAGCACTTATCCAATTAGGTGATCGCACCCTTATCGAACATGCCGTCTCTGCGATCTCATCAGTAGCCGATCAAATTATCGTTACCGCACCTGCTGGATATGAAAAGCAAATTCAATCGCTTGTCGGCGATCAGATCACCGTTGTGACAGGTGGCGCGACTCGTTCGGAAAGCGTTCGCATCGGTTTAGCAAAAGTCTCAAGCGAGAGTGAATTCGTCTTAATTCATGATGCCGCTCGCGCACTCGCTTCACCAGCGTTGGCGCAAAGCGTCGTAGCAGCGCTCAAATCTGGTGGCGTTGCAGTTATTCCAGGGTTGGCCCAAACAGACACTGTAAAGATTGTTGGCGCCAACGGAATTGTTACTTCAACTCCTGATCGCGCTTCGATGCGCAAGATCCAAACGCCACAGGGTTTTTCTTATGCAGTAATCAAAGAAGCGCATTCATCTTCTGGTGAAGCAACCGATGATGCCGCTTTGGTGGAATCACTCGGTAAACCGGTTCACGTTATCGCAGGTGAAGATCGCGCTTTGAAAATTACCACCGCTTCAGATCTAGCGACAGCGCTGCAATTTTTAGGCCAATCAGAAACTTTTAAAACTGGGGTTGGTGTTGATGCACATCGCTTTGAATCTGGACGACCACTTTGGTTAGCTGGTTTATTGTGGCCAGATCAAGATGGAGTAGAAGGACATTCAGATGGCGATGTGGCATCTCATGCAATTTGCGATGCGCTATTTGCAGCAAGCGGATTAGGCGATTTGGGTTCAAACTTCGGAACCAATAAACCTGAATACGCGGGCGCATCTGGAACGAGGTTGTTAAATGAAACTTTAGCCTTGGTCGAAAAGGCTGGCTATAAAATTTCTCACGTATCAGTGCAAGTAATAGGCAATCGTCCCAAGATAGGTTCGCGTCGCGCCGAAGCAATCGCCGTACTTTCTGCAGCGTTAGGTGGAGCAGAAGTTGCAGTATTAGCAACGACTACCGATGGGATGGGCTTAACTGGCGAAGGTAAGGGCATTGCCGCCATTGCATCAGCGCTGATTTATTCTAAATAAGCGTTGCAAGATAGACTTAGCCAATGAGTTCGCTCTCTCTTTATGACACGCTAACGCGAACCACATCTGCATTTGTGCCGTTAAAAGCTGGCGAAGTCGGAATCTATTTATGTGGTGCCACCGTGCAAGCACCGCCACATATCGGCCACGTTCGTTCAGGCGTGAACTTCGATATCTTGCGCCGTTGGCTAACCAAGTCAGGCTACAACGTCACCTTTATTCGCAATGTCACCGATATTGATGACAAAATTTTGCACAAAGCGGTCCACGAAGAATCACCATGGTGGGCTGTGGCGATGAAGTACGAACGCGCTTTCTCTGATGCTTACGCAGCGCTAAATGTGCAGCCACCAACTTACGAACCACGCGCCACAGGTCACATCACTCAAATGATCGAATTGATGGCTAGCCTTATTGAACGTGGCGCTGCCTATGCCCCCGGCAACGGAGATGTCTATCTTGAAGTGCGTAAGTTAAATTCTTATCTAACTCTCTCTCGTCAGAAGTTAGATGATCTGCAACCTGCGGCAGATGCTGATGAAACCTTTAAGAAAGATCCACGTGATTTTGCTTTATGGAAAGCGGCCAAGCCCGGAGATCCATCTTGGCCAACGCCCTGGGGTTCAGGCCGTCCCGGCTGGCACTTGGAATGTTCTGCGATGGCTTATGCCTATCTCGGTGAGTCATTTGATATCCACGGCGGCGGCTTAGATTTAATCTTTCCGCACCATGAAAACGAGATCGCACAATCAGAGGCAGCAGGCTTTGCATTTTCAAAACGTTGGATGCACAACGCTTGGGTAACCGCATCTGGTGAAAAGATGAGTAAGTCACTTGGTAATTCGCTACAAGTAGCCGAACTACTAAAGACAGTTCGCGGTATCGAATTACGCTGGTATCTAGGCAGCGCTCATTACCGTTCTATGCTCGAGTTTTCTCACGAAGCGCTGGCCGAATCAGCAACTGCTTTCCGACGCATTGAAGGCTTTTTAACTCGTGCCACTGAAATTTTAGGCACTGCTCCAACTCCAGTTATCTCACAAGGTTTTACCGATGCAATGAACGATGATTTAGCGGTGCCAACTGCTTTAGCCGGGATTTCTGAGGCGCTGCGCCTAGGAAATAGCGCAATCACATCTGGCGATAAATCAGTTATTGCAACATCAGCAAGTGAGATTCGCGGAGCTCTTGAAGTTCTTGGCTGCGATCCACTTGATCCCGCCTTTACAGTATCTGGAGGCGCGGATTTAACCGATGCGCTAGATGGAGTTATTCAGTTAGCGCTGGCACAACGCACTGCCGCGCGAGAACGAAAAGATTTTGCTTCATCAGATCAGATTCGTGATGGACTTACAGCACTCGGTATAAATATTGAAGACACAGCACAAGGGCCACGTTGGTCAATCTCACAGATAAGCGAGAAGTAAATGGCCGGCAGTGCAAAACCTCGTGGCGCAGCTCGAAGTAGTTCTAAGAAAGGTCCAACTGGTGGAACCGGTGGAAAGAATAAGCGCCGCTTAGAAGGTAAAGGTCCAACTCCGAAAGCGGAGGATCGTCCGTACCACGCAGCGGCAAAACGTAAGAAGGCTGCCGAAAAGAAAGCTCCAGCTAGAACTCGCACAGGACGTAGCGAAAAACCCAAGGGCGAAATTGTTTCAGGACGCAATGCTGTGCTCGAGGCTTTGCGTGCAAGTGTTCCAGCGACAGAGTTGATTGTTGCGCGCAGCATTGATGTCGACGATCGTGTTGCTGAGTCGCTACAACTTGCGCTGCATCATCAACTTCCTATTCGCGAAGTCCATCGCGCAGAAATCGAAGGTATCAGTGCAAATAGCCAAGGAATTATCTTGGCAATTAAGCCATATCAATACTCTTCTTTCCAAGAAATTAGCGAACGCGCCAACCATCCAATTTTGATTGTGGCTCTCGATGGCGTAACCGATCCGCGCAACCTTGGCGCAATCGTGCGCAGCGCCGCTGCCTTTGGCGCCGCTGGCGTTGTTATGACAGAACGTCGCGCAGCTGCAATGACCGCATCGGCCTGGAAATCATCTGCTGGTGCTGCCGCGCGCCTGCCGGTTGCACAAGTAACAAATATGGCGCGCACCATTGAAGATGCCAAGAAATTAGGCTGTTTTGTAATTGGCTTAGATGGCGAAGCCGATGAAACGCTAAGCGGCATGAAAGTTGCCAAAGAGAATGTAATGATCGTGGTTGGATCAGAAGGTAAGGGCTTATCTCGATTAGTCCGCGAAAAGTGCGACCTAGTTATTTCAATTCCGATGCGTGCGACCACCGAATCTTTAAATGCCAGCGTGGCAACCTCAATCGCACTCTTCTGGGTTGATGAGCAACGCCGAAAATAAATATTAAGAAAGAGCAAGAAAATGAAATTTAATCGCTTAATCGTCTGTGGAGACTCTTACTCCGAAGGAATGTCCGATGTAATTGTTAACGGGCAATATCGCGGATGGGCAGATCGCGTCGCAGATGTTATGGCGCAAGAGTCACCTGAATTTACTTATATAAATTTGGCGATCCGCGGCAAGTTGCTTAAGCAAGTAATCGATGACCAACTACCAGTTGCGATTGGCTATGTCACCGGTCCCGAAACTTTATTGTCATTTCACGCAGGAGCTAATGATGCGCTGCGCCCAGGTTACAAACCTGAAGTTGCGCAAGGACTTTATACAGATGCTGTGCGCCGTGCCGCTGCAACCGGTGCAACGCTTATGTTATTTACCGTTTTAGAACGCACCGGAAACACTGGACGTGGTTCGGAAGTTTGGGCTGCGCGCTTTGGAGATTTCAATAAAAATGTTCGCAAAGTTGGCGCGGAAGTCGGCGCGATCGTTATGGATGCTAATGGAGAAAGCTTCTTTAGTGATAGCCGCTTCCTAGCATTTGATCGCCTCCATTTAAATGCTGAAGGCCATCATCGAGTTGCGCAAGCGCTTTTAGAAAGGCTGGGATATCAATTTGATCCAAGTTGGCGGATTCCGTTGCCACCGGCGAAACCAACGCCTTGGCTGAAGAAACGATTGATCTCTGCGATTTGGTTCTTCACATTTGCGCTACCTTGGATTTGGCGCCGCCTGCGTGGAAGATCATCAGGAGATGGACGTTCGGCAAAGTATCCAACCCCCACACGCTGGCCTGTTTAGCCTCTGTCCATATCGCGATTACTTGAAATTCACCTAAACGAGAGATGATAAACCTATGCCTGATACTGGTCATTTGATTGATCGAGAGATCAGTTGGCTCTCTTTTAATGAGCGAGTTCTAGAGCTAGCTGAAGATGAATCAATTCCACTTTTAGAGAGAGTTAGATTCTTAACGATCTTTGCCTCTAACTTAGATGAGTTTTACATGGTGCGCGTGGCATCTGTACTTGGAAAAGTCGAAACAAATCCTAACTTAGTCAACTCAGCTGGATACACCCCATCAGAATTAATTGATGCAATATCTACAAAAGTTCGCGAATTAAGTAAGAGACATGCAGATCTATTTAAGAAGAAGATTGCTCCCGAATTAAAAGGGCACGAGATTGAGATAATTCACTGGGATGATTTAAACGATGATGAACACAGCTATGTCTCCCGAATCTTTAGCGATCGCATCTTTCCGGTATTAACCCCACTGGCGGTAGATCCATCGCATCCTTTCCCATATATTTCAGGGCTCTCGCTAAATCTTGCGGTGGTTGTAAAAAATCCAAAAAGCTCTGAAGAATACTTTGCAAGAGTAAAAGTGCCACCAATTCTCTCAAGGCTGATTGCAGTCAATCCGACCCCCCACTGTAAAAGATTTATACCGCTAGAAGAGTTGATCGCCATTCACCTGCAAGAACTATTTCCAGGAATGCTAATTCAAGATCATTACACATTCCGAGTCACGCGAAATCAAGATATCGAACTTGAAGAGGAAGATTCTGAAGATTTACTAAACTCACTTGAACAAGAGTTAGCGCGGAGACGCTTTGGACCACCAGTTCGACTTGAAATTGAAGAAGGAATTGATGAGCATCTCTTAAAGCGGCTCTGTGAAGAGTTAGATATCAACCCGGCAAATGTTTTATCTCTGCCCGCACCCCTTGATCTCACCGACTTAGCGAAGATCGCCGACTTAGATCTGCCAAAACTTAAATATCCAGCCTTTAGATCTCGCACCGTCGCTGCACTGCGTGAAGTGGATTCAGAAGAACCAGATTTATTCTTTGCCGCCATTCGCCAGGGTGAGATCTTGCTCCACCACCCTTATGAGTCATTTACCTCATCAGTAGTTCAGTTCTTGCAACATGCCGCACAAGATCCCGATGTTTTAGCGATTAAGCAGACGCTCTATCGCACATCAGGTGATTCACCAATCGTAGAAGCACTAATTGAAGCAGCAGAAGCTGGCAAGCAAGTTCTTGCTGTTATTGAAATTCGCGCCCGATTTGATGAGCAAGCAAATGTGCGATGGGCACGCAAACTTGAAGCAGCCGGAGTACACGTGGTCTATGGGTTGATGGGACTTAAGACCCACGCAAAGATTTCGCTAGTAGTTCGCGATGAAGCGCAAGGTTTACGACTTTATTGTCATATGGGAACAGGAAATTACAATCCAAAGACTGCGCGATTCTACGAAGATCTAGGTTTGTTAAGCACCGATCCCGTTCTTACCGAGGATTTAACAAAGTTATTTAATCAACTCTCAGGTTTTGCCCCACATTCAACGTATTCACGTCTTTTGGTAGCGCCCCGAACGCTACGCGCGGGGCTATTGGAGAAAATTGATCTAGAGATAAGTAACGCTAAAGCAGGTAAGCCTGCGGGTATTCAGATGAAATTAAACTCGTTGCTCGATGAAGAATTTGTAGAAGCACTTTATAGAGCTTCGCAAGCCGGGGTAAAGGTAGATCTAGTGATTCGTGGAATCTGCTCGCTCAAACCTGGTATTGCAGGCTTATCGGAGAATATCCAAGTGCGTTCTATCTTGGGGAGATTTCTTGAGCACTCACGTATTTATCACTTTATAAATGGAGGAAGTGATGAATACTGGGTTGGTAGCGCAGATTTAATGCACCGCAATTTAGACCGTCGCGTTGAAAGTTTGGTGCGCATCGAGCGCGCTACCCATAAAGCATCACTTCAAGAAATGCTTGATCTCTCGCTCAGCGATGAAACGGCGAGCTGGCACCAAAGAGAAGAAAAATGGTTACGCGTTGCAAAGAAGGCATCTGGAGAGCCTCTGCAAGATCTGCAGAGCATCTATATAAAGCGCTACAAGAGAGCACACTAATGCCTAAGGAAGCTAAGGCTCCAATGATTCAAGCAGCAGGTGCCGTTTTATGGCGCAGAGCAAGTAATGATGATCTTGAGATCGCTATTATCCATCGCCCCAAATATAACGACTGGTCGCTTCCCAAAGGAAAAGTTGAGCCAGGTGAATCTCATATTTCAGCCGGCTATCGCGAAATTCAAGAAGAGACCGGTTATGAATCCATCTTTGGACCTGAAATTGGAACGGTAGTTTACAAATTAGAAGGAGCGCCAAAAGAAGTTCGCTATTGGGCAGCAGCTGCGACTTCACAAACTGGCAATCCAAGCCCAGAAGAAGTAGATCTTGTCGAGTGGTTAACCCCCAAGAAAGCAAAAGAGAAGCTGACAAATAAAGATGATCGCGCGATAGTTGACTTCTTCTTAGATTTTGGAGCCGATACTTTTCCTATTATTTTATTGCGCCACGCTAAAGCGTTAAAGCGCACAGAGTGGGATGGAGATGATGGTGATCGTCCACTAGAACACCACGGTCAATTACAGGCAAAGCGCCTCTTGCCGATCTATCAGCCTTATAACGCCACCGAGATTCACACTTCAGATGCCTTGCGTTGCATTGAGACGATTGATTTGTTGGCTCGCTCCTTAGATAAGGTACCGATCTTCTCTTCAGATTTATCAGAGTATGGCTTTGCGGTGGATCGCGAAGCGCCTTTAGATTATGTGCAAGATTTAATGGATCGTGGCGTGCCGGCAATTGTATGCAGCCACAACCCAATTATTCCAAAAGTTGTGAAGAAGCTAGTAGGAAAGAAGTACTTTAAATCAATGGATCGCGAGCTAGAACCTGCGCAAGCTATTGTTTTACATTGTCGTGCAGGAGAAGTTATCGCCTGCGATTGGATAGATGGACCTTTAATTTAAGGTAATTTGCAGGCGTTAAC